>JAGAEH010000029.1 GCA_017613225.1 Lachnospiraceae bacterium | reverse complement strand
ATGCTGGGGGCGGTCTTCTTGGCCTGGTCGAACAGGTCCCTCACGCGGCTGGCGCCTACGCCCACGTACATCTCCATGAACTCGGAGCCGCTTATGGTGTAGAAGGGCACGCCCGCTTCGCCCGCCACCGCCTTTGCCAGCAGCGTTTTGCCGGTGCCGGGAGGGCCTACCAGCAGAGCGCCCTTCGGCAGCTTGGCGCCGATGTTGGTGTACTTGCCGGGGTTGTGCAGGAAATCCACGATCTCCTCCAGGCTCTCCTCCGCCTCGTCCTGACCCGCCACGTCCGCGAAGGTCACGCCGGTCTGCTTCTGCATGTAGACCTTGGCCGTGTTTTTGCCCACGCCCATCACTCCGCCGCCGCTGCGGCGCATCATGAAGCTGATCATGAAGATGAAGAAGATGGAGGGGATCAGGTAGATCAGCAGTTCCATGAAAAGACTGGTCTCCTGGACCACCGCGCCTTCCAGCGTGATGCCTTTTTCCAGCAGCATGGAGGAAAGATTGTCCATGCTGCCCACCATGCCGGTCTCATAGGTGGCGTCGCGGCCGTTTTCCGTGACCACCAGGGTGATCTTGTTGTAGGCGGGATCCAGTTCCACTACCTTGATGGAGGAGGCAGGCGTCTTTTCGATCTTTTCCAGAAATTCATTATAGGTCAGCTCTCCCCGCTGCGTGGACGTAAAGCCGCGCATCATCAGGGAGATCGCGAACAGGGAGACGATGACGATAAGCGCCATCATCATCGCGCCGCCGCGTTTTTTGTTGTTGTCGTCGTTTTTGTTTCTGTTATTGTTGTCCATTGATACTCCGTCCGCAGGCATTCCGCCTGCCTATTTGGAGTTATTTTATATGGAAACGCACAGTAAATCAAGAATTATCACGGCGGTTCAAAGTCTTTTCACAAATAACGCCGGAATGACCTATCATTACCGGCGTTTTCAGAATGCTTTCATTCCAATACAGTTTAAGAAGCCTGCCGCTCTCTGCTCTTTCGGGTTCTCCGCCTGTCCATAATGATCATCCCGGCGAGCACCAGGAGGCCGGCCAGGCTGACCCATGCGCCGGCCTTCAGCCAGGGCGTGGCATAGCGCAGTTCCACACTGTGCTGTCCCGCGGGGATCACCAGACCCAGATACCGGCCGTTGGTGATCAGCACAGGTACTTCTTCTCCGTCCAAAAAGGCTCTCCAGCCTTCGGAATAAGAGACCGTCAGGCACATGAGTTTCGGCTGATCCACCGTGATGCTGCCGCGAATGGTGTCCGTCCCGATCTCCACGTTCTCCAGCCCCTGCCGCTGCAGGGCCGGAACGGCCTGCCTGTATTCTTCCATGGGCACCGCGTAGATCTTCAGCTCCTTCACGTCGTAGATCCCTCGGGCAGGGAAGGTGATGGTCACGCTGGTCTGCTTTTCCGCGGCATAGCCCATGTTGACAAGGAAGTCCGTACGGCCGCTGGTAAACAACGCTCCGTCAGTCAGGAAATATAGTTTTTTCACCGCTTTGGAGGAGGCCTTGAACTCCGGCGTAACGTCTTCCCTCTCGCTCCGGAGCCTCTTTTCCCGCCGGATCTCGGTCTGCTCTTCCTTGCTCAGAAGATTCCAGTTGACCCGGTTGTAAAGGTCCTCCGGATCCACCTCGCTGCCGCCGAAATACAGATCGTACCGGTTGACGGAAGTGTAGTCCAGGCCTTTCAGCCCCACATAGATCTCCGCGTCCTCCGGGCCGTCGAAGGTCAGGGTGACGGAGCCCTTGCTGCCGGTCACCACGAAGCGTCCGTCCTGCCAGGTGACGTCCGCGCTCTTCATGCTCATTTCGTAGGGGATGGAATAGTCCTTTGTCACCGTCTGTCCCCGGGGCACGGCGGCGGCATCCCCCTGCACATACGCCGCGGTCAGCATGGCCTGCTGCTTCTGCACGGCGTCCATCTGCCGCCACTGCTCCTCATCGATCACCTGATCGCAGCAGAAGCCGAAGGGCAGCGCGTATTCATTTTCATAGATGGTGACCCTCTTCTCCGCGGCGTTCCGGATCCGCTGCTCCTGGGCTGCCGAAAGATCCTCCTCCCCCAGTTCGCTCTTCAGGGCGTTCAGGCTGTCCGTGGTCATGCTTTTCTGCAGGTCTACGGTCTTCAGCTTTTTCAGCCCGAAGGGCAGGCCGGCCTCATCTCCCTCCGCCGCCGCGTAGTACTGCGTGCCGCTGAGGGTGATCAGCGCCGTGCGGTCGTCATAGCCCTCGTATTTCTGATACTGGATCTCCCGCAGCTCCAGCTCCTCCCGGAAGGCGCTGACCGCCGGGTTGGACAAGGACCAGTAATATTGGGTGGAAGATACCCCCGCGATCATGTTGGCGTTGGCTTCCAGCCCGCGGCCGGTGTACCGCGGCAGGGGCTCGTCCGCCAGCTTTTTTATCACCTCCGCCTCGTTGTTCACCAGTTTCTCCGGGATCCCAATCCTGTCCACGGACATGGACACCAGATCCCGCTGGGCGGGGGAATACAGGAACAGGGACATCACAAAGATGCTGAAAATGGTCAGCAGGCACAGCAGCGCCTGGCGCAGGGGCTTTTTCCCGCCCTGTCCCAGCAGGAGCACGGCAAAGAGCAGCAGGGAGATCATGACAAAGGAGGTGACTGCCCTGGACTTCTCAAACAGCAGGCAAAGGCCGAACATGACAGCAATGGCGAT
>JAGAEH010000028.1 GCA_017613225.1 Lachnospiraceae bacterium | reverse complement strand
TTGAAGCTGATCTCAAAGCCGATGCTCTCCAGCATGGTCTTCGTCTCGGCAAGGATAGCCGTCACTGCGTTGTCACCGACCAGGTACGGCGGCACGTGGACCGTGAATTTCAGTTTTCCGCCCTTGGGCAGGTGAGAGATGTTGCCCTCTTCCTTGAATGTATAGCCGGCTGCTGTCAGTTCCTCGCGGACCGCTTCCATGACATTGTCCTTCGTCAGGACCGTGCCGTCTTCGCTCTGCGTAAAGGAAATGTTTGCCGGGATGGGATCCGTCGGCATCGCGTCGAAGGAGCTGGAGCACGGGTAGTCGATCAGCTTGGCAGTCTCGCCGTAATAGCTGTAGCACTTGTCGGCGCGGACCGCGCTGATGACCATGCCGATGGCCCGGCGCATATGCAGGCTGGCTTCGGTCAGCTCACCGTCATTGACGTTGACGCGGGTCACGTTCATGCCGAAGTAATAATAAGTGTCATCGTTATAAGTGATGGTCTTCAGCTGGTCTCCGTTTAAGGTACCATTCTCGTTGGTGGCGCGGATCGCGGCGATCTCGGTGTCATTGAGCTCCAGATCGGCCAGATCGGCAGTTCCGTCCGTCAGCTGGGAAAGCTTGTCTGTGGTATCCGACCACAGCAGCTTCAGATCTGCCTTCTCCAGAACACTGTCCTGATAGTATTTGTTCTCTGTCAGTGTCGCGGCCGAACCGTCAGAACCGACGAACTGGTAAGGGCCGTAGCCAAAAGGCTGTCCGTCTTTTGCCCGGATGGATGAGAGGTCTCCGCGGACCAGACCAAACTGGTCGGCCTCGTAGTTGTACAGATCCTCATTGCCATAGTAGTGCAGGGAAAGGATCGGGATGTCGCAGATGGTGCGGATGACCGTGCTGCTCTTGCCCAGGACCTTTACGTTGATCGTGCTGCCGTCCACTTTGGTGATGCCGGAGATACGGGGCATCTCCTCGCCGCCGGCCTTTTCGAGCAGGGTCTCGTACAGATAATTGCGGGTGATGGTCTTGACCTTCTCGTTGAAAAAGTCGATATCGTTCTTATAGATCTTGGCCAGCGTCTTGTAGTTCATGCCGAACAGTTCGACCGTATCGTTCAGGATCTGATCAAAGCTCTTGTCGTCTGCCTTATAGTTGGAAGAGAGTACGGAGGTATAGAGCGTCACGAACAGTTCCTCGGCGCTGTCGCCATAGCCGCGCTCCACATAGCGCTCCCAGTTGGCGGAACACCAGTCCCGTTCCTCTTCCAGCGTAGGACGGATAATGGCTTCTACGATCGCCTGCCGCAGGCCCTCCGTGGGATTGCCCAGGGCCTTGTTCACATCGCTGTCAGTCACCTCGATGCCGGGAGCCGCCGTGTTGTTCAGCTGATAGGCGCGCACGCCGAAGATGTTCTGATACTGCACCTTGCTGGGGCCGTCATAGGAAGGGTCGCACAGCACGTAGTAGGTGAAGATCAGGTCGTCTGCAGTGATGGGGGTGCCGTCGCTGAAGACTGCCCCGTCGCGGATCTTCATACTGTAAGTAGTGGCGTTGCTCTCCTTGTCATAGCTCTCGTCGATGGAAACCACCCCGTTGTAGGTGTATTCGGCCAGCGCAGTGCTGCGGGTCTCCCCTTCGCCTGCGTTATAGACCACCTTGCCCTGACGGTCGATCACCAGCATGGAAGGCATTACCAGGCTGGCAAGCAGCTTATCGCCCTCGTGGGTGGCGAAAAGGCTGCTAAAGCAGCCGGAAAGCTCGCCGCAGGCCATCGTGATCAGTCCCCGGGGCTTTTCAGGCGCAGCCGTAGTGGGCTCTGTCAGGGATTCGGACGACTGGGCTGCCCCGGAACTGTCTCCGGGGTTCTGCGTATCGTTTTCCGTCTTGCCGGGATCTGCATCGGTCTGATCCTCCGCCGCAGTCTTTCCCTCCGGTACGCTCTCCTCCTGGCCGGAGGTCTGGCCGCTTTCTACGGGAAGTGTCTCTGTGGACTCACTGCAGCCGGCGGCAGAAAACAGCATGGCTCCTGCCAGCAGGACTGCGAGTAATCTTTTGATCTTCATTGTAAAACTCCTGTTACACAGTCTTTTTGAAGGAAATCTTCCTTTCATTCCCTGCCAGCAGCCGCTTGATGTTCGCACGGTGCTGCCAGACGGCCATCAGGCCTATGATCGCCGCCAGAATACAGGATTCCGGCAGAAGGTTCGGATACAACGGCAGTTTCCCCATCAGCGCCAGTACGGTCCAGCCGATGGCGAACATCAGGGAGACCAGGATGGATCCAAGGGTCACGAACTTGGTCAGAGCCACTGCGCCGACGAACAGGATGAGACCGATGATGGTCAGCGGCGTATTGGTCATGATGACCAGTCCCGCCAGCACAGCGATGCCCTTGCCGCCCTTAAAGTGCATATAGAACGGGAAGTTGTGTCCCAGGGTGCAGCCCAGGCCGCCCCAAAGCATGTAGAGCAAGTTGTTCCCGCCCCGCAGGGTACTGGAATCGCCGAACAGCCATTTGCAGAGCAGGCAGGTGATGACCACCTTCAGGATGTCGCCCAACAGCACGATGATCGCTGCCTTGGGGCCAAATGTGCGCAGCACGTTCGTGGTGCCGGCATTGCCGCTGCCCTTGGTGCGGATGTCCGTGTTCTCAAAGACCTTGCCGTAAAAATAGCCGGTCTGGAACATACCGAACACATAGCCGATCAGTACAGACAGAATTCTTCCTAACATTTTATTCCCTCTCGCCCTTTCTTTCTCTGTAGATGATCCTGATCGCCGTGCCCTTGAAACCGAAGGCTTCGCGGAGCTGGTTCTCCAGATATCTCGTGTATGAAAAGTGTGTCAGTTCCTTATCATTGATGAAGATCACAAAGGTGGGCGGCTTTACGGCCACCTGCGTGATGTAGTACAGGCGCAGCCTTCTGCCCTTGTCGGAGGGCGGCTGCTTCATCACCGTTGCATCTGCCAGGATCTCGTTTAATACGCCGGTGGCGATCCGGAGGTTCTGGTTGGCGATGATGGTGTCGATGTAGTCGTAGAGCTTGACCAGCCTCTGCCCGGTCTTTGCCGAAACAAAGACGATCTCCGCATAGGGAAGGAAGGACAGGGTCTGCCGTATTTTGTTTTCAAATTCCTTGGAGGTCTTGTCATTCTTCTCGATCTTGTCCCACTTGTTGACGACGATCAGAATGCCCTTTCCCCGGTCGTGGGCGATGCCTGCGATCTTGGCGTCCTGTTCGGAGACACCGTCATCGGCATCGATCACTAAGAGCACCACGTCTGCCCGCTCCACGGCGGTCACGGCGCGGATGATGGAATAGCGCTCGATCTCCTCTTTGATCTTGCTCTTGCGGCGCAGGCCGGCGGTGTCGATCAGCACGTATTCCTTTTTGTTGTAGGTCACGGCGGTGTCCACCGCGTCCCTGGTGGTGCCGGCCACGTCGGAGACGATCATCCGCTCCTCCCCCAGCAGGCGGTTCACCATGGAGGACTTGCCCACGTTGGGCTTGCCCACGATGGCGATGCGGGGACGGTCGTCCTCCTCGTTCTCTCCGGTCCTGACGGGCAGCAGCTTCGCCGCCTCGTCCAGCATGTCGCCGATGCCCAGCCTGGAAGCCGCGGAGATCGGGATGGGATCCCCCACCCCCAGCTTGTAGAACTCGTAGATGTCCGGCAGCTGCTTCTGGAAATTGTCCACCTTGTTGACCACCAGCAGCACGGGCTTTCCGGCCCGCCGCAGCATGTCCGCCACCTTTTCGTCCGCGTCCACCAGGCCTTCCCTGGCATCCACCAGGAAGATGATCAGATCCGCCGTCTCGATGGCGATCTGGGCCTGATCCCGCATGCTGCTCAGGATCTGGTCGCTGCTGTCCGGCTCGATGCCGCCGGTGTCGATCAGGGTAAAACTGCGGTCCAGCCACTCAAAGTCCGCGTAGATGCGGTCTCTGGTCACGCCGGGCGTGTCCTGGACGATGGAGATGCGCTCCCCCGCCAGCACGTTGAACAGCGTGGATTTGCCGACATTCGGTCTTCCGATGATCGCAATGATTGGTTTGCTCATAGTTTGTTCCGTTTCTATTATAGCGGATGTTCCGCCTCTATTTATTACAAAAATGTTACAATTGCTGCAGGCATCCCCCGGATCAGGCCTTTTCCCACTCCGGATAGCTTCGGAAAGAGGTCAGATGGCTCTCTTCCCCCAGCAGCGCCGCCAGCAGCTCGCCGCCGCTGGAGCCCGTCACCCTGAGCTTCACCCCCAGGGCATCCTCCACGTCGTCCGTGGTCAGGTCGTCCAGCATCACGTTCTCGCCGTTGCGCAGCATGTTGATGGTGATCAGCACTTCGCTTCCCAGGTCCCTGCCCTTCAGCTGGGCGATCAGGTCCTGACCGGTGATCAGGCCGGACACGGTGATGGTCTCGCCGAAGAAGTGATTGACGATCCCCGCCAGGTCCACCTGCACGTTGGGGAACTTTTTTCGAAACTCGTCCAGCAGGTCTCCCATGAAGAGCTCCGCCAGCTTGCCGGTGGCGATGGTCACATGCCTCTCCCTGCCGTCGCCTTCCCGCTCCGCCAGGGCTTCCCGGAATTCATCCTCCAGAAGCCGCCGCATGCCCACGCCGTTTTCGATCTGCAGATAGCCGTCGTAGCGCTCCGCCTCCGGGATGGGCCGGCCCGTGTTCAGGTAGAACTCGTCGCTGGCATGGACAAAGTGCAGGCCCCACTGGGGATAGATCTTCCTCTGGAACTCCTCCACGATGTCGATGGTCTCGTTCAGGCACTTCTGGGACACCGGATGCAGGGGATACAGATGCTCCCGGAACTTCGTCAGTCCCACCGGCACCACCGAGAGACTGCGGAAGTAGGGCAGGTACCGGGACAGGTCTTCTATGGTCTGCTTCAGCTTTTCGCCGTCGTTGATGCCCTCGCACAGCACGATCTGGCCGTTCATCTCCAGGCCCGCGTCGTAGAGCTGCCGTATCTTTTCCAGCGACTTCCCCGCCATGCGGTTGTTCAGCATCTTCACCCGCAGCTCCGGGTCCGTGGTATGGACGGAGATGTTGATGGGCTCCAGCCTGTAGCGGAGGATCCGCTCCATGTCGTGCTTCGTGATGTTGGTCAGGGTCACGTAGTTGCCCTGCAGAAAGGACAGGCGGGCGTCGTCGTCCTTGAAGTACAGCGTAGGACGCATGCCCGGCGGCATCTGGTCGATGAAGCAGAAGATGCACTTGTTGCCGCAGGAGCGGTACTCGTCCATCAGGTCGTTGTCAAAGACCAGTCCCAGGTCCTCTTCCTCGTCCTTCTCCACCTCAAAGACGCCCTCTTCGTCGCCCCGGCGGATCAGGATCTCCAGATACTCGTCGCGGCACAGGAAGCGGTAGTCCAGTACGTCTTCCACCGGCTGGCCGTTGATGCTGACCAGGATGTCCCCCGGTTCCAGCTCCAGCTCTTCGCCGATGGAGCCGGGTTCTATGGCGTCTATCCTCTGTCCTTTTCTTCTCATTTAAGCTGCTTCGTCTCCAGATCCGTCAGGATCTCCTCCAGCGCTGCCTTGGCCTCATCGGCGGAATCGTCCACCGTATCGATGGCCTTCGCCGCCTCCTCGGCGGCCATGTCCGCCAGTTCCGCGGTCTCCCCCGCGATGTCTTCCGGCAGGGAAGGGATCTCCTCCGTCATGTCCTTCAGCATCTCGTCCGGCTCTTCGGCAGCGTCCTCGATCTCATCCATCATCTTTTCCGCCTCGCCGGCCAGATCTTCCACCACTTCTTCCGAGCCTTTGGAAAGATCATCCGCCTTGCGGACAGCCTTGGCCGCCGCGCCTTCCGCGGCCTCAACAGGGCTCAGGTCCACCAGGTCGATCTCGCCGTCTTCGTCCTCCCGGTAGTCGGTCCCGTCCTCTTCGTCGTCCAGTTCCAGCACCGGATCCAGCGCCGCCTTATGCTTTGTCAGATAGATGAACAGGGCCAGTCCCAGCACGAAGAGGATCAGGGAGATAAACTGGGAAGTGCTGAAAATGCCCACGTTTCCGCGGGGATCGTCCCGGACGATCTCGATCAGGCCCCTGCCCAGGCTGTAGAGCATCATCCACAGCGCGGTCACCCGGCCGTAGATCTTGTTGCGCTTCAGATACAGCAGCAGGACCACCATCAGCAGCAGGTTGGCGATGGCGGAAAGAGGCTGTACGGGGAACAGCGGAATGCCCGTGGGGGCGGAGCTTCCCGGAGGGAAGGTGATGGCGCAGGCGCCGTCATAGCGGATACCGTAGCAGCAGCCCGCCAGCAGGCAGCCCACGCGGCCGATGGCCTGTCCCAGCGCCAGGCCGGGCATGGCCAGATCGGTGTATTTCCACATGTCCTTCTTGTGCTTCCGGGAGTAGATGATGATGGTCAGGATCCCGGCGATGGTGGAACCGTATACCACGAAGCCCTGGGTGATGCTGCTCTTCAGCGTGCCCAGCGGGTCCTCCATCAGCTCCGGCAGCACCGTCAGCAGGTGAAGCAGCTTGGAGCCCAGAAAGCCGAAGATCACCACGTAGATGGCCATGTTGAAGATGAAGTCCGCGTCCTCATCCCGCCGTTTGGCCAGGTGCATGGTCAGCCACACGCCTGCCAGGATGCCCAGCGCGAACATCAGCCCGTAGCCGTATACGTTCAAACTGCCTATCGAAAACAGAATCGGTCTCATAATTACTCTCCCTCAGTTCGGTCAATATGTTGAAAAGATCCGTACCAGCTCGTCGTGATCCTTTGTGATGGTCAGCGCCAGGCGCAGCAGCACCGCCGCCTTCTGAGGCTGCAGGTTGTTGGCAGCCACCGTGTTCGGGCACATCAGCGATTTCTGGGTGATGATGCCGTCCTCGATGCGGGTGCTCACCACCAGCGGCACGGTGAGCTTTTCGATCACCGCCTTGTAAGCCAGGCTGAACTCTCCCGCTCCGGCGCCGGCCAGCACCACGCCGTCCGAATGCTGCACCGCGTATTCCAGCATGCCCACGTCCGCGTCCGCGTGGAAAAACACTACGGAGACCTTGGGCAGCGCGTCGATCCCGATCACGTCAAACTCCGTGTTCACCGTGTGGGTCTTCGCGGTGGTCTCATAGTAGTAGACTTCGCCGTCCCGGACGATGCCGATGGCGCCGATGGTGCCGCCGGACATGGCCGTCATGGAATAGGAGCTGGACTTCACTACCGAGCGGGCCGAGTAGACGTTGTCGGAAAAGACCATCAGCACGCCCCGTCCGCAGGAGATCGGGTTGGACGCCACGCAGATGGACTGGTACAGATTCATGGGGCCGTCCGCCGAAAAGGCGGTGGCCGGACGCATGGAACCGGTCAGCACCACCGGCTTGACCGTCTTCACCGTCAGGTTCAGGAAATAGGCCGTCTCCTCCATGGTGTCGGTGCCGTGGGTGATCACGAAACCCGCTACGTTTTCCTTCCTGGCCAGCACGTTGATCAGCTTCGCCATGCGGATCCAGTGGGCGTCGGTGATGTCATCCGAATTGATGTTGCACACCTGCACCGTCTCCACGTTGGCCACGTTCCGGATCTCGGGGATCGCGGCCACCAGGTCGTCCCCGGAGATCTGCCCCGAGGCATACACGGTGCTCTTGCCCGTCTCTCCCACGCCGGCAATGGTGCCGCCGGTGGCCAGCACCACCACGGTGCCCGGCTTGTCGATGGACGGTATGTCTATGTTCCAATATCTGTCAGTCATCGGTTTCGCTCCTATCGTGATACTACCTGGACATAGTTTTAGGTATTATACCACTAAATCTTGGGCTTGTCTTGCAAAAAATACAAAATATTGGCATGGCAGCCTGACATTTGCAGCAAATATGGCGGAAAAGGCATGAAAAAGACCGCCTGCGTATACAAAGCGCCTTTTGGGCTGGAAGCCGGCCTCCTCGGGGAAAGCCTTTCAAAGGGCAAAAAAAGGCCGTCCCGGGGCTTTGATGCGGCAGGACGGTCTTGTCTGCGGATCTTCTTTAATCCGTCTTCGGCTCGTTCAGGCAGAACTCCCGGAACACTTCGCCATTGCGGAAGCCCTCCGGGATCGCTTCCGCCGGGTCACTCATGCTGAGAGTCAGATGCCCCTCCTCCGACGTCCATGCCGTGCAGGGCGTCCCCAGCGCGATGTGGATCAGGGACTGCTCCGGATGATCACCGTTCAGTTCCATCACCGCCGCCGCCAGCGTAGCGCTCTTCATGGAATGGCTGTGCCTGCAGATGGAGTTTCCCCCGGGCCCGTTGGCGTGATCCATGGAGATCCTGATCAGGTCCTGCGCCGTCACGCCGCCTTCGGCGGCCTTCAGCAGTTTCTGCGAACGGTGATACCGGCAGAAGCTGGAGATGTTGCCCGGACGGTTCAGCTGCGGCAGGATGTTGAAAAAGTTCGCCCGGGAATCCACCTCGTCCCGGATGCGCCTCAGCGCTACGTAATCGTAAGCGCTCTCCACCACGATGACCTCGTACGGATCGGCAAACTCCAGCAGGCCGGAGGAAGCCATCGGATGCTCCATCACATAGGCCACCGCCTTCTGCGCCGCCGCCAGGGCGGTCTTTTCCGTCAGCGCCTCCCTGGCGATCTGGGCCCGGTCCCCCGCCATCTTCTGGTCCACGTCCAGCGCCTTTTTCTGGGCCAGCACCGTCTCGCCGTAGTTCGTCCCCACGGCCACGCCATGGCTGTTCAGACCCATTTTCAGGCCCGTAGAACCCGCCGCGGCAACGCCGATGATGTGGCTGCCGTCCGGGTTGTCGTACCAGTTCACCACGCTGATCTGGCGGTTCTTGTAGTAGAGCTCCGAGTCGAAGGCCGCGTTTCCGGTCTTGTCGCTGTTCTTGCCGAACACCGTCCAGCCGTTCTTCCCGGCCCTGCC
>JAGAEH010000027.1 GCA_017613225.1 Lachnospiraceae bacterium | reverse complement strand
GCGCTAACACAAAAGGACCGTCCCCGTGTGTCCCCGTGTGTCCCCGTGTGTTCCCCCTCTATCACGCATTCTCACTCGCAGTCGAAGATGGCTTTCTTCTCCAGCAGCTCGCCGTAGTCCGCCTTCCATCTTTTATGGGGCTCGCAGGCATCGTACGCCGGCAGGGCTTCCGGCTCCATGTCCAGGATGATCATCATGTGATAGCGGTTGGCCCGGTCGATGCAGTTGAGCTTCAGCTCCACGCCGTGGATCCCGGGGATCACAAGGGTCTCCTCAAACAGCGCGCGCACCGGCTCCGCCAGGGCCTTCCAGTCTACGCCTTCCTTGAATTTCGCTAAAATGCAGTGCTTCATCGGCAGCTTCTCCTTTTGGGGCGGCATTATCGCCGCGCCTGCTTTAAAATTGCCATCCCCCGGCCGGTTTGTCAACCGTGTATCCTCCCTCTTTCCCGATACAGCAAAAGCCGGATCCCTTCACGCTCAGGATCCGGCTCATCACATCGTCAGGCCTCTGTCTTTTCCAGGATCAAATTGCCGTCCCCCTGTTTCCGCGGCCGGCCTTCGCCATCAACACTGCCGCCGCGATCAGGAAGGGGAGCCCTGCCAACAGCCCCGATGACGCCGGTCCCAGCAGCCTCGCGGAGCCGGTGTCGGGCAGACACACCATCAGCGGAAGCGCGGCCGCCGCATTGAACGCCCCGTGCAGCAGCGCCGGCACCCAGATGCTGCCGCTCTTTTCGTAGAGCCAGTCGTGCAGGATGCCCAGTCCGACGGTGATGACGCAGAAGAGCAGCATCCCCGTCACCGGAAAGCCAAAATATCCGGCGGAATTGGCGGTGGCTGCCCCGTATTCATAGCCAATCAGCCAGATCAGGGGCCAGTGCCAGGCGCCCCAGATGGCGCCTCCCAGCACCCAGGCCTTTCGTTTTCCGAGCCGGGCCTTCAGCTGGGGGTACAAAAAGCCCCGCCAGCCGATCTCTTCTCCCAGGGCCAAAAAGGTGTTGATGGCCGGTCCATAGGTGACCGCCGCGACTGCGCTGACCAGCACCGACACGGGATAGGAAATGCCCTGTTCCCGCATCAGCTCCAGGGCTTCCGTGCCCGCGGCGGCCTCCACGTACTTCCCGCTCAGGTCGAAATGACCGGGGAAGACCAGAAAGTACAGCGCCGCTCCGGCGGCAGTCAGGATGATAGGGCCGAACCAGGCCGTCAGAATGGTCCTGATGTTCTTTTTGACCTGCGGCTTCCAGCCCATGTCCTTCAGCTTCGCGCCGGAGAGCACCACTCCCAGCGCCGGGACGAACATCATCGCCGCAAGCACCAGCCTTCCGGCCGTCGGGTCCTTATCGTATAAAAAAGTCACACCGAACTGGATGGCATAGGCAATGCCAAAGGTCCAGGCCAGGTATTTCGCCACCTGTTTTTTATTGAATTCCGTCTCACGCATTGCCCGTCACCTCCGGTTCCGCCGCGATCTCCACGCAGAAGCCGTGATGCCCGCAGGAGGGACAGGTGAGCTTTCTCGTGGCCCAGGTATGCCTTGCCCAAAAGCCTTCTTTTATGGACGGCTGGAATACCGCGTGGCACCGGGGGCAGATGTAGGCCATCTTCCGGAAATACCAGCGGGCGGCTATGACCACATAGGGGATCGCGACGATGATCCAGACCAGGAACAGCCACCAGATCCCCTTCGTGATCCAGAGGATGATGGACGTCCACTGCAGTACGCCCAGCGGGATCGCGGTCAGCACCAGGCTGGTGCGGCGCTCCCGCAGCTTCTTTCTATTTGTCATGACCTGCGCTATGTCGCCGATGGATTCCACCGAGAATTCGCTCACGCTCTTTAAGCCGGCCTTCAGATCCTCCAGCTTGCGAAGCTGCTCTTCCCGCTCTCCGATCTCCTTTTTCAGCAGGACCTCCTGCTGATCCAGGATCAGAGAAACGACGCTCCCCGGATCCTCTTCGGAAAGCAGCTGGCCGATGGAGTCGATGGGCAGCCCCAGATCCCGCAGGAAGCAGATGACCTTCATCCTCTTTAAGTCGTCTTCGGAATACAGCCGCCTTCCGCCCTCGGTCAGCTCACTGGGCACCAGGATCCCCCGGGTATCATAGTACTGGACCGTCCGGACCGTCACTCCGCAGAGCTTTGCGATCTCTCCTGTCGTGTATTTCGACACAGCGTTTCACCTCCTTTGCGCCAAAAATAACTCATGACGCAGCGTCACAAGCAAGCCCTGACGCAGGGGGATTTTTAAAAAATCTCCGTTTTTTTGTCTGTTTTTCCTGTTTTTTATGGAAAACTCCCCGCCGCAGGCGCAGCTGCCGGCAGCAGGGAGACTTTTTCTTCCTTTATATAAGGCCGGCCTTCTACAGCAGCAGAGGTCTGTCATACCTCTGGAAACAGTCGGGACACAGCTTCTTTCCGTTCTCCAGATGGATGTGGTTTTCCGCCGTCTTCTCGCCGCAGCCGTCGCAGACCACCGACTGGAAGATCCGCGCCATCTCCGGCAGTTCGATCTTTGTGGGCATCACGTCGAAGAGATCGTGATAGTCCGAGTACCTCAGATGCCGGAAGGACTCCTCCCGGGAAGAACTCTGGTACGGCCGCAGGATCAGCCGGAAAGATCTCCCCGACTTTCTCTCATAGAAATTGAAGGCCTGCTTTCCCGTCATGTGGAACAGCAGGTTTCCCTTGCCCGCCGTACAGCCCGTCAGCACCTGGACCGCGTCCACGCCGCAGGCGTCGTTCTCCGAGACGCATACCAGCTCCTCGTCCTCAGCCCGGCCCGCGCACAAGAGTTCCAGCGCGTACAGAGAGGCCTTAAAGCCGATGGCCAGGCCCCCGCAGACGTGGCCGTGAAAGGCCGCGCATTTTTCCCACAGCATTTCTTCCTTATTTACATCCATATTTACATCCATCTCCCCGATCTCTCCTCTTTCGGTTTTTGTGTTCATCCCCTGCCTGGACCGGCCGCCTTACCAGGGCAGCTCCTCCTCCGCCAGAATACAGTCGTTGAACTTCGCGAAGCGCTTCAGGCACTGCCAAAGCGCCGCCTCCAGCTTTTTGGTCCGGCGCACGCCGGGTTCCAGCCACAGGCCCTTTACCCGCAGGACGCCGGCCTTCCGGTCCGCGGCGGTGTCGATCCGGCCGACAAAGTC
>JAGAEH010000026.1 GCA_017613225.1 Lachnospiraceae bacterium | reverse complement strand
GTCGATCTCGAAGACATTCATGGAGGAGCCGGCATCGATGGCCCTGCAGGACTCGCAGACGCCGCAGGGTTCACCGTCCTTCAGGTCCTCGCAGTTGATCGCCTTGGCGAGGATCCTGGCGGCCGTTGTCTTACCGGTCCCTCTGCTGCCGCAGAAAAGATAGGCATGGCCAATGCGGCCGGACCGGACCTGATTCTTCAGGGTGGTCATGATCGGCCCCTGGCCTTTTACATCGCCGAATTCCTTCGGACGCCATTTTCTATACAATGCCGTATAGGCCATCTGCTTCTCCGCTTATATAACTAAACCTCCGCGCATCCTGCTTCGACAAGCTGCACCACCCGTTACCTGTCCTGCGGACTCAGCCCAGGCGCCCTTGCGGCACATGAGAGGTTTTGCTTAGTGCTGCTTCGTTCCCGACCTGACACGGTTCACAAATTCCCATTGCGCAAGACCCAAGCCTCAACACCCGCAAAAACAGGGCTGCGGCAACACAGACAGGCCTCGGCAGGATATCACCCCTGCTGTAGCGGATTGCAGGTACAGGGCACCGCTATCTCCCCGGCTGCGCGGATACTTTATGACATCATTTATAACTGATTTATATTAGCACGGTTCAATGGATTTCGCAAGGTGTTCAGATATCATTGGCATGATGCCGCTCCGCCTTGCTCTCCTTAGATGAACACGTACTTTTTCAGCCGTTCCAGAGCCTCTTCCACTCTTGAGAGCGGCAGGGCCAGGTTCATGCGGAAGTGGCAATTGCCGTAAAAGCCGCGGCCGTCCTGCACCGCAACGCCCACGTCCCAGGCGGCCTTCAGCACGTCGTCGATGGTCTTGCCATGGTCGGCGCACCACTTTGTGCAGTCCACGAACAGCATATAGGTGCCTTCCACACGGGTGCAGACCACGCCTTCATACTGCTCCAGAAACGCCTTGGTCACGTTCAGGTTGTTGGCCAGCACGGGAATCAGTTCCTCCAGCCACTCCTCGCCCACCGGGCTGTAGGCGCCGATCAGCGCGTACATGGACAGCACGTTCAGCGAGTTGTAGTGGGTGGTGGCGGCCTCCGCGCAGATGCGGTCGTTCAGCCATTTGTTGTAAATGATATGATAGCTGCCGATCAGGCCCGCCAGACTGAATGTCTTGGAGGGGGCGTACAGCGCCACCACGTGTTCCCTTGCCCACTGGGAGACCGACTGGGTGGGGATGTGCTTGTGGCCCGGCATGATCAGGTCGGACCAGATCTCGTCGGAGATCACGTACACCTGGTATTTCTCGAACAGTTCCATGGCCTTTTCGATCTCCCAGCGCTCCCAGACGCGGCCCGCGGGATTGTGAGGCGAGCAGAAGATCGCCGTGTGGATCTTCTCCTCCACGATGCGCTTCTCCATGTCCTCGAAGTCCATGCGGTAGACGCCGTTCTCATCCTTTACCAGCGGGCTGTGGGAAAAGGCAAAGCCGCCGGATCTGGCGGAACCGGTAAAGCCCACGTAGGTCGGGGAGTGGACCAGGATCTTCTCACCCTTGGACACCAGCACCCGCAGCGCGGACAAAAAGCCGCCCAGCACGCCGTTTTCATAGCCGATGTGCTCCCTTTTCAGTCCCTCCACGCCGTTGCGTTTGGACTGCCAGTCGATGATGGCCTGGAAATACTCGTCGCGGGGGCGGAAATAGCCGAACAGCGGATGCTCCAGCCTCTTCTGGATGGCCTCCACGATGGACGGAGCCGTCTTGAAATTCATGTCCGCGATCCACATCGGAATGATGTCAAAGCCCTCCTTCGGGCCGCCGGGTCCCCAGCTCGTGGGATCGCCCACCGCGTCCACCGCGATGGCGTCGTTGCCCTTGCGTTCGATGATCGAAGTAAAATCGTACTTGCCCATGTCTGTCTCCTTGTCAGAATTAGTATCGAAATAAACGCTGCCGTCTGCCGCGCCGTCAGAGTGACGGTCCTGCCGGCCGCTTCCCTTTCGGTCAGATGTGATAGACGTAGTTCTCCTTGGGATGGATGTCGCGGCCCTCGTCCGCGGGATAGCCCAAAATGCAGTTGCCGATGCCTTCATACGCGTCGGGATCCAGCCCCAGTCCCTTTAAAATGTCGCGGCCCGCGTCGCCTGCGAAGACTTCCTTGCAGCGGTGGATCCAGCAGGCTCCCAGGCCCAGTTCCTTCGCCGCGTTCAGCATGTTGCCCATCACCAGGGCACCGTCGTAAATGTAGGTGGGGCTGCTCTTGGCGGACAGTACGCACAGCACCACCGGGGCGCCGTAGAAAGGATCGATGTCCGTCTTTCCCATCACCTTCGCGTTCTCCCGGGACAGCAGGGCTACCATGTCCGGGTCAGTCACGGCCAGGATGATGGCCGGCTGGCGGTTCATGCCGGAGGGAGCCCAGGTACCGGCCTCCGCGACTTTATCAACGAGTTCTTTCGACGGGACCTGATCCGTGAATTTTCGGATGCTCCGTCTTGCCTTCAAGGTGTCCAGAGTATTCATGATGATTTCCTTTCTTTCTATTATTACGTTTATCAATACCTGCTGTTGTCATTGACAGAAGCTGTAAGCGGACACTTGCTCCTCACTTCTTCAATTCCGGGTGCTCTCCATAGATCCCGCACAGCCGCACCACCACCATCAGGCTCTTCTCCATGGCCTGGACGGACGCAAATTCGAAACGGCTGTGGGCATTCTCATAGCCCGCGCTGATGTTCGGGCAGGGCAGCCCCCTCTGGGAGATGGCCGAACCGTCCGTGCCGCCGCGGGCCGCGATGCACTTGGGCTCCAGCCCGTTTTCTTCGATGGCCTGGACCAGGTAGTCGATCATGAAGGGGACCTTGTCCACCACTTTCTTCATGCTCCAATAGCCCGGGCCCCACTTGAGCTCGATGCGCTCATCGCCGTACTTTTCCTTCAAGGCTTCCACGCATTTCAGGATGTAGCGCTTGCGCTCTTCGAAGCGCTCCTCGTCGTGGTCGCGGATCAGGGTCTTTAAAAAGCCGCTCTCCGCCGTGGCCTTGAAGTCATAGGGGTGGAAATAGCCTTCCCGGCCTTCGGTGTACTGGCAGCGCTCGTACATGGGCAGCATGTTGATGAACTCCACGCCCAGTTCCAGCGCGTTGATCATGATGCCCTTGGCCTGCCCCGGATGCACGTTCCTGCCGTGGATCAACAGCTGGGCTTCCGCCGCGTTGAAGGTCTCGTAATTGTAGGCGCCCAGGCCGTCTCCGTCGATGGTATAGGCCACGTCGGCCCCCAGGCGCTCCAGATCCAGGTCCCTGGCGCCGCCGCCGACTTCCTCATCCGGCGTAAAGGCCAGCTTGATGGGGCCGTGCTTGATCTCCGGGTGCTCCAGCAGGTACTTGGCCAGCACCACTTCAATGGCCACGGAGGACTTGTCGTCGCCGCCCAGCAGGGTGGTACCGTCGGTCACCACCAGGTCATCGCCGACGTATTCCTTCATCACCGGGAACTGGGCCTCTTCCATCACGATCCCCAGTTCCTCGTTCAGCACGATGTCCCCGCCTTCATAATGCACTACCCGCGGCTTCACGTCCTTGCCGGAAAGGTCCGGCGTCGTGTCGATGTGGGCGATGAAGGCCACGGAAAGGCCTCCCCCGTCCGGCAGATTGGAGGGGATGGCCGCATAGACCACACAGGCCTTCGGGTCCACGTAGACGTCCGAAGCGCCGATCTCCTTCAATTCCTTTTCCAGCTGCCAGGCCAGGTCGAACTGCTTTTCCGTGGTGGGAAAGTGGTCCGTACCCGCTTCGGACTGGGTATCGATCTTCACATATCTCAAAAAACGTTCCAGGATCTCATCGCCGTATCTTCCCATGACATTTTTACCTCCTTGTCACAGATGCATTATACAAAAAAAACGCCGGATGAACCAGCGTTTTCTATGCGGGCAATAAAAAAACACCGGACCAGCCAGTGTTTTTTTATTTCACGATGTCAGGATGTCCCGCCCTTATTCGGGGATCTTGCAGAAGGCTACGCCCAGTCCGCCGGGGCCGATATGGGCGCCGATCACCTTGTTCACTTCATTGTACCACATGGGCTCGATCCCCAGCTCCTTCTTGATGGTCTCGCCCAGCGCATAGGCTTCCTCCTTGTCGGCGATGTGCAGGACGCAGAGCAGTTCCCTGTCCAGGTTCATCTCCTTCAGGCGCTTGAGGATGGTAGCTTTCGCAGTCTGTCTGCCGCGGGCCTTTTCGTAAGGCGCGATCAGTCCCTTGTCCATGAACAGGATCGGCTTGATCTGCAGCAGGGTGCCCAGGGCGCCGCTCACCACGTTCAGGCGGCCGCCGCGCACCAGATACTTCAGGTCGTCTACCATGAACAGGATGTTGCAGTTCTTCTTCTGCTCCTCCACCACCTTGTAGACTTCATCCAGGGTGCAGTCCTTCTTTTTCATCTCCTGGGCCATGTATACCAGCAGGCCGGCAGGAGTGGTCTCCAGGTAGGAATCGACGACCTTGATGGTGGATCCGGGATACTCCTCCATCAGCTCATTTGCCTCAATGCACACGGTGCTGTAACTGCCGCTGCATTCGGAGGAGGCCATGATCGCGATGATATCATGACCTTTTTTCAGTTCCTCTTCCATCAGGCGGTGGACCGTATCGGGATTGCAGCCCATGGAATAGGCGCGCTCGCCCTTTTCCATGCGTCCGTAGTACTCCTCGTTCGTCAGTTCCTTGCCGTCTCCATAGATGACGCCGTCGTTAAAGTGGTAATACTGCGGAAGGATGGTGATGTTTTCCTTTTCCACATACCCGGGATCGGGATCCGTATTGACATCTGCCATTACAACAAATTCTCTCATCGTTCTTCCTCTCCGGTGGTGATTCAAATTGATGTCGATAAATACGCAGGATGATTATAACACAACTTTCCCGATTAGAAAATATCTATAATCGAATTATAAAAATTTTAAAAAGCTGATCTGGGATCACGCTTCTTCCAGCACCGTGCTCTCCACGAAGGCGGCCTTGATGTCCTTCATGGCTGCCATGTGGGGCTGGGTCAGATGGATCTGCTGCTTCTCCTTCGATTCCCAGCGCTCCACCAGGAGCACCTTGTTCTCATCCTGCAGATCCAGGTAGTAGTCGTACTTCAGGCAGCCGTCCTCGGCGTTCACCGCGGCGTGCAGGCCCGCGGCCGCCAGCGCCTTGACAAATTCGTCCCGCATTCCGGGCTTTGTCGTATAAGTCACGAACAGTGTCAGCATATGTTTCTCCTTCCCGGGCGACGTCTCCCGCCCTTTCCATAAATACAGCCCTCAGTCCTCTTTCATCAGCGGCATGCCTTCGCCCCAGGCCTGACCCACTTTTTCACCGGCTGTGTAATAGCCGCTGCGGAAGTTGTCGAACAGCAGGGCGTTCAGTCTGGCGGGATCCACCTTGCCCTCTTCGTCCAGCACGGACTCCTCCGCCTTCACGTTCACGATCCTGCCCACCACGCCGGAGATATATTCTGTCTCGGCGAACTCCAGCAGCTCGCATTCCATCACCACCGGAAACTCCTCGATGACGGGCGCGTGCACCTTGTCGCTCTTCACCGCGTGGAGGCCGGTGCGTTCGAACTTGTCGGGCATCTTGTTGCCGGAGGCGATGCCGAAAAAGTCCGCCTCGGCCATGTGATCCCGGTCCGCCAGCGCCACGGTAAAGGCTTTGCTCTCCTGAATGTTCAGCCAGGTCTTCTTGCCCTTCCCGATGAACAGGATCACCTTGTCCATGGAGGCGATCTGCCCCCAGGCCACGTTCATCACATTCACTTTTTCGTCCTTGTCATAGGTGCCGATCATCAGCACCGGCATGGGATAGACTGCCCTGACCACGCCCAGATCTTTTTTCATCTCATTTCCTCCTTGCTCATATGTTCAGATCATTTCGATCGTCTGCTCCGGTCTTCCGCCGGTCATGTCCAGGAATGCCTTCATCGCCCGGGGCATGTACCGCCCGTGCTTCCAGTAGAACCAGATGTTGCGGCTGCATTCCTTACCCGGCAGCTTGTAATAGATCGCGTTTTCCGGCGAGGGCATGCGGGAGATCAGCGTATCGCTGACAAAGGACACTCCCAGTCCCGCGCAAGTGATGTTGTAGGCCGTCATCTGCTGGTCCACTTCAAAGAGCACCTTAGGCCGGATCTTCGCCCGTCCCAGAATGCGGTCCGCCCGCTGGCGGGTGTCGTTTTCCGGCTTCTGCATCAGGAAAGGCTCCTCCGCGAAGGGCGCCAGAGGCACCGCCGGCACGTCCTCCTTCAGGTAGCTCCCGTCCCGGATCCGGTCCACTTCCAGTCGGAAAGCCGAAAGACGGTCATTGATCTCGAAATGCCGGGGGACGGCCAGCAGCAGGTGTTCCTCCCGGTAGACCGCCGCGTCGAACTCCTTGCGGTCCAGCTGCTTGTTCTCGATCAGCACGTCGATCTGCCCCGTATGCAGCATCTGCATCAGCTCCGTCACGTTCTCTTCCACCAGGTCGACCTCCACCAGGGGATACTTGGCCGAATAGTCCCGGATCATCTCCGCCAGGACCCAAGAGAGGAACATGTTGCTGCCGCCCAGGCTCAGCCTGCCGGTATTCAGGCCTGCCCAGTCCGTAAGGAAGTCCTTAAACTCCCTCTCCTGCTCCATGATCTTTTCCACCGCGGCGATGTAGTGCTCCCCGCACTCCGTCAGCCGCACCGGCTTGGTGTTGCGGTCGAACAGGGGATAGCCGACCTTCTCCTCGATGCGCTTTACGCTGGCGGAAAGCGACGGCTGCGAGATGTAGAGTTTTGCCGCTGCCCTGGAGAAGCTGCCCTCCTCGTAGACCGCGTAGACGTATTCCATGCCCTGAAACATACTGCCTCCTTTGCGGGGTCATGCCCCGCATCATCATAATCCGCAAGCTATATTGATTATATTAAAATACATATTTGATTATATTGCAAGACCTGCCTATAATCGAAGCGTTTTAAATATAAGAAAACAGGGAGGAACCCACAATGCCCAGCATTTATCGTATCGAAAAAGACTCCATCGGATCCAAGGAAGTCCCCGCAGACGTCTACTACGGCGTACAGTCCCTTCGCGGCGCCGAGAACTTCCCCATCACCGGCCTGACCCTGCATCCCGAACTGATCAACAGCCTGGCCTACATCAAGAAGGCCTCCGCGATCTGCAACGGCGAGCTCGGCCTGATCGACTCCAAGATCGTTGACGCCATGGTCCAGGCCTGCGACGAGATCCTGGACGGCAGGATGCACAGCGATTTCATCACCGATCCCATCCAGGGCGGTGCGGGTACCTCTTTAAATATGAACGCCAACGAAGTCATCGCCAACCGCGCCATCGAGATCCTGGGCGGCAAGAAGGGCAACTACGCCATCGTTCACCCGAACAACCACGTGAACTTCGGCCAGTCCACCAACGACGTCATCCCCACTGCCGGCAAGATGACCACCCTGCGCCTGATGCAGAGCCTGGTAGAGGAGCTGCGCCGCCTGCAGGCCGCTTTCGAAGCCAAGGCTGAGGAGTTCCACAGTGTCCTGAAGATGGGCCGCACCCAGATGCAGGATGCCGTTCCGGTCACCCTGGGCCAGGAGTTCAAGGCCTATGCCGACGCCGTCAGCCGTGACATCGTCCGCATCGACCGTCTGATCCCCGAGATGAAGTCCATCAACATGGGCGGCACCGCCATCGGTACCGGCATCAACACCGACGAGAACTACCTGAACCGCATCGTCCCGATCCTGAACGAAGTATCCGGCCTGGACTTTGAACTGGCCGAGGACCTGATCGACTCCACCCAGAGCCTGGATCCCTTCGTAGCCGTGTCCGGCGCCGTCAAGACCTGCGCCATCAGCCTGTCCAAGATCGCCAACGACCTGCGTCTGATGTCCTCCGGTCCCCGC
>JAGAEH010000025.1 GCA_017613225.1 Lachnospiraceae bacterium | reverse complement strand
GATCGCTTTTTCCAGGGCCTCGGCGTTCTTTTCGGACGTTTTGATGAGGGTGGTCAGGTTCTGGATATTGTAGATGTGCTGGACCTCTTCCTCTGTGCCCGAAATGGAGCGCATGCCGCGGACGGTGTTCCAGGCCTGGTCCGTGACAGTGCCCTCGTCCGCCTCCGCCTTCATGGCCTCGAAGAACGATGTGCGGCTCTCGTCGACCTTACGGTAATAGGCGATCACCGAAGGCAGGCGTTTCTGCAGCAGGTCCAGATCCTTCGCCGCTTCCTCCCGCTCCGCCGCGGCCCGTGCGGTACGGATCTCATCATTCATCAGAATATCCCGGGGCGACTTGGCGGACTAGTTCATGAACAGGATGAAAGAGACGACAAGGATCACGCAGCCGGCGATCAGCAGCAGCGTTCCCAGGAGGCGGTTATTCTTATCGTTTTTCATTTTATCACACCTCCCTTAATCATAGGTCCATTTGCGCTGGATGAAGCGCTGGACCATGGTGAACGCCAGGATGACCGCGAACAGCACCAGCGAGGCGGCGGCGGCCCGGCCGTATTCCAGGCTGGAATTGATCATCTCGTAGATGTAGTACACCACCGTGTACATATTGTACATGGGGCCCGGATATCCCGAGAACAGCACGATCACGCTGTTGTACACCTTGAAGGCCGAGATGCTGTTGATGATGAGCACCAGGCCGATGGTGGGAGCCAGAAGCGGTATGGTGATCCTGAAGAAGATCCGCTTGGACTTGGCGCCATCCACCTTGGCCACGGTGTAGAAGTGCTCGTCGATATTCTGCAGGCCGCTGATCATCAGGATGATCGTGAACGGGAGCGAATCCCAGATGCCGTAGATGACCATGACCGACATGGAGTACTGGGGCTTGGTCAGCCAGGCGATCTTATCCACACCGAACTGGTTCAGCAGCCAGTTGATGATGCCGTAGTCGCCGTTGAACATGAATTTCCACACCATGCCCACAGCGACGGCGGAAGTGACCATCGGCAGGAAGTAGGCCGTCTGGAACAGGGCGCGCAGCTTGATCTTCTGGTTGAGCAGGTAGGCCAGGATGATCGACAGGGCCACGGAGATCGGCACCGTCAGCAGCACGTAGATGAACGTGTTGCCCAGGGCCTGGGGGAACTTGGTGTTGATGCCGAAGAGCACGTCCCTGAAATTGCCGAAGCCCCAGCCCACGAACTCACCGGTGAGCTTGTAGCGCTCCTGGAAGGCCATGATGAACACGCGCACCATCGGGTACAGGGTGAACACCACCACGCCGAAGAAAAACGGCAGCAGGTAGTCCAGGGGTTCCAGGTAGGCGGCAGTCTTCTCGCGCATCTCCTGGGGAGCGAAGAAGTGCACCGCCCCGCAGAACAGGCCGAAGGCCAGCACGATGCCGCCGATGAGCAGCAGCAAGCGGCTGTAATAGATAAAAAAGTAGTTATCCGGCTTGGGGTTGATATCCTTGAGGGCCGCGCGGGTGCCGTCCGCGGAATTGATGCTCTCCTCGGCGCCGTTCACCATCATGGCGGCTTCGGCGATCAGGTCATCCCGCTCCGCCGCGAGGGTCTCCTCAACGCGGGCTTTCAGTGTCTGTACCGCCTCATCGCTGCCGGAGAGGCGCTGGGTGGCCCGCGCGGTCATGGTGTCCACGATATAGAGCGCGATGGTATCCGCGGGTTCCTGGTTGATGAGCATCTCCTGCAGATTGGTGCGGAAAGAATTGGACACCAGGTTGGTGATGATCTTCTGGTTGTTCTTATCCTTGTCGTTCTCCTGGATGTCCAGGGTCCTTAGCACGGTGGAGCGCATGTCGTTCACCACCGCGTCCAGCTTGTAGGTGAGCACCTGCTGGCGCACCGTGCTGGAGGAGGAGGTGATGATCTTCTTGAGCTCTCCCCTGCCGAAAATGCCCGCGCCCAGGAGGATCGCGCCGATCAATGTGAACAAAAGGAAATGCACGAGCACCCTTTTGCTCTCCCGGTGCACCAGCTTTTTCTTCCGGAAGGGATCCTGAAAGGCGATCTTTTCAGTGGTCATTTAATGCGCACCCCCGTTTCCTGCTCGAACAGGAACACGCCGCGCTTTTTCAGGCCCAGCACCACATGCTGGCCTTCCCGGAGGCCCTCTTCCAGGTCGATATACGCCCTGAAGGGAGTGGAACCGTAGACGAACGAAGCCATCTCTTCCTTGCCGGTCTTGAATACGCCGGTCACCACGCAGGGCAGGCCGTCCTTCGTATCCTTATCGGCCACGAAAAAGCTTTCGCTCCGGACGGACAGGTTCACCTTTTTGCCGTCCGGGACCCCGTCCAGGATCTCCGGGCGGCAGGAGACCTTTCCGTCATCGGACACGAACTGCCCGTCCCTGACCGTGCCGGGGATGTTGTTGATCGGGGGATTGCCCAGGAAGTCCGCCACGAACTGGTTGGCCGGCTGATCATACAGGTCCTGGGGCTTGTCCATCTGCTGCATGACGCCGTCCTTCATCAGTACGATATGATCGGAGATGGACATGGCCTCTTCCTGGTCGTGGGTGACGAAGATCGCCGTGACGCCCGTTTCCAGCTGGATGCGGCGGATCTCCTCGCGCATCTCCAGCCTCAGCCTTGCGTCCAGGTTGCTCAGGGGCTCATCCAGCAGCAGGAGTCTGGGCTGCTTCACGAGGGCACGAGCGATCGCGACACGCTGCTGCTGGCCGCCGGAAAGCTCCTTGGGTTTGCGGTTCAGGAGCATGTCGACGTGGACCAGCTTGGCCATCTCCGTGGCCTTTTCCACCCGCTGCGCTTTGGGCACCCGCTTGATCTCCAGAGGGAAGCAGATGTTCTCCAGCACGGTCATATGGGGATACAGGGAGTAGTTCTGAAACACCAGCCCGATCCCCCGCTCTTCCGGCGGCAGTTTGGTCACGTTGTCGTCGTCAAACCAGATCTCACCCTTGGTGACGGGGATGATGCCGGACAGCATGTTCAATATGGTGGACTTGCCGCATCCGGACGGACCCAGCAGGCAGATGAGCTCCCCGTCCTGCAGCGTTGCGGAAAAATTATCCACCGCGGTGAAATGCCCGAATGACTTGGTAACGTTTTTCAGTTCTACTTGCATACGCGCCCCTCCGGTCGATCATTATTTCTTCAAAAGAAAAAGGAGAACCGGCTGGCCGGTTCTCCTTTAAAGGTACGATCACTCGCCGCGCATTGCCTTGTTGCAGGTCTCCACGCAGTTGGCGAGAGCTTCGGCAGCGTCTGCGCCGCCGGCCACCAGGGTGGCCAGTTCCTTCAGGGCGTCACGGGTCTCGGAGGCGCCGGTCACAGCGGGGAAGGAAACGCCGATGTCAAAGTTGCCGGCAACGGCCGCCAGGGCGGGCTGGGACGCGACGAAAGCGTCATAGCCTTCCACAGACTGGGCGTTGATCCAGGGGGTCAGAGCGATAACAGCCTCGGCCCAGCCCGCAGCCACCTCGGGAGTGGTCAGGAAGTACTTCACGAACAGGTAGGCGCCCTTCTCGGCATCCTTGCCGTTGGCGGAGAACACGATGGGGCCGCGGTTCCAGATGGTGTAGGCGGCTTTTTCGTCGCCGGTGGAAGGAGCGGGAGCCACGTCATACTCGAATCCCTCGGGATTGATGTAGGGCACGCCGGCGCAGGAACCGTAGTACATGGCCACGATGCCGCTGTTGAAATCATTGGAGAAGTATCCGCCGGAAGGCGCGGTAATGGCGAACAGGCCTTCCTGAGCCATCTGGCCCAGCCAGGCGATGGGCTCCACAGCCTCGCTGAAGAGCACGCACTTGTTCTCGGTGTCCATGTAGCCGTAGCCGGTCTCCAT
>JAGAEH010000269.1 GCA_017613225.1 Lachnospiraceae bacterium | reverse complement strand
GTACATGTTCTCGATGACCCAGGCGATCTGGCCGATCAGGCTGAAGATCACCAGGGCCAGCCAGAATTTACCGGATAGTTTCGTCTTTTGCATAATGCCTCCTGTAAGACGCAGGATGAAGGTCACACGAATGCCAGCTCACCCTGCAGCCAGACGTCTCCTTTGAAGCGGCAGCCGGGGGCGGGGACTCCCAGCAGGTCGGCGCTGTTGATCAAAAGGCCCATGCGGACGCCGCTGCATTCGATCAGCATGCGGTAGACCTTTTCTTTGGTGATGGAGTTGACGGTCTCCTGCACGGACAGGATCTCCGCCAGGATACTGTATTTGTCGGATTCCATGCCGTAGGGCATGAAGGTGTTGTCCACCAGGGAGTAGATGTCCTCGCGGGTAATGCGCTCGGAGAGCTGCTCGGCGGTATTCATATCGGCGATGGCCAGGCTCTCCATGGCCATCTCGTCGCCGCCTTTGGCCTGCTCGATCAGGTGGGCCCGGTCCTTCGCCATGGCGTGGGCCAGTTCCCGCTGGCGCGCCGTCTTGTTCAGGGGCAGCAGCACCTTGCCGGAGATGGAGAGGGCCGTCAGGGCCACGTGATCGATCAGCGCGTTCCCCTCCAGCTGGCGCTTGGCGTAGGCCATGCCGTTGGAGAGGAAGAAGATCAGCGAGATGCCGAAGGCGGACTCGTCGCACATGCCGGAATAGGCCGTGCGGTCGCTGCGCTTTTCCACCGTGCACTGGGCGCGGGAGGAGACCACGTCCGTAGCGGCGTAGGGGAAGAAATAGTCCTCCTTATAGGCGGCGCCGCCCTCATAGGTGACGAAGAGGCTCAGACCGAAGCCTTCCCCGAAGGAGCGGGAAAAGTAACCGTAGATCTCTTCGTCCTCGTGGACCATGGACACGTTTTCCGGGTCCATGATGATCCGGTTCAGGATCGGACGCAGTTCCCGGACGTGATTGTATTTGCTGAACCCGATGGTTCTGAGGTATTGGTGCATCATGATAAGTCGTTTCCTGAATATAAAGTGGTGCAATTATAATACCGCGGGGGAGTATTTGCAAGGGAAAGCGCCGCCGTGCCGGATCGAGGAGGGCGATGAAAAAGCCTCGGAGCGGCACGTGCTGAAGATGTCGGAAAAAAGATCGGGACCGGCGGGCGCACCGCCGGTCCACTTTAGGCAAGAAGGAGAATACGCTTGTCATATGACAATGTCGTTGGTTAGCAACTGCTAACTACGATGCTATGATAACACGTTTCAGACAGGTGTCAAGCTTTTTTTCAAAAAGGCCCACATTTTTTGAGCACTGTTTTCCGTATCATGGAAGGAAGGTTTGAAAATAATGGTTTTCTGTGTCTGTCATCTGTGCTAAAATGGTCATGCATATCCTGACAGAAAGGAGGTCCGCTGATGCATAAACTGCAGGAATCGGGGGAGATGTATCTGGAGACGATCCTGATCCTTTCCCAGCAGATGAGCTACGTGCGTTCCATCGACGTGGTGGAATACATGGGCTTTTCCAAACCGTCGGTCAGCAGGGCGGTGAATCTGCTGAAGAAAGAGAGCTATATCGAGATCGACAGGGACGGCCACATCACGCTGACGGAGAGCGGCCGGGAGATCGCTGAGCGGATCTACGATTCGCATAAGCTGCTGACCAAACTGCTGATCAGCCTGGGGGTGGATCCGAAGACCGCCCAGGAGGATGCGTGCAAGATGGAGCACGACATCAGCGACGAGACCTTCCACGCGATAAAACGACATTTGAACGGGCAGGGGATCACGATAGAATGAATCGGGAACGCCGGCAGACAGCCGGCGTTTTTAAGCGCGGCAGCAAGGACGGCTCAGCCTGCCCCCGGGACAGGGAAGACCGGCCCCGGCGCCGCGGGAGAATACATGGACAGACTGCGGAACAAAAACCTTCCCATGGTGACGATAGCGATGATCGCCCTGAACGCGGCGGTCTTTCTGGTCATGGAGTTTGGCAGCGACGCCTTGAGCTCCCGGATCATCACGGATTATGCCATGTCCTGGCCCCGCATCACGGCGGCGAAGGAGTGGTACCGCCTGCTGACGGCATGCTTCATCCACTTCGGTTTTGAGCACCTGGCCAGCAACATGTTCATGCTGGGGGTGATGGGAGACCGCCTGGAAAAGACCCTGGGCCGTTTCCGCTTTGCCGTGGTCTACCTGCTGACCGGCATCGCCGGCGCGGGAGCTTCCCTGCTGTTCCACATGTGGACCCAGGAGCCGGTGGTCTCCGCCGGTGCTTCCGGCGCCATCTACGGCATCGTTGGCGCCATG
Organism: Lachnospiraceae bacterium; assembly: GCA_017613225.1. Taxonomy (GTDB): domain Bacteria; phylum Bacillota; class Clostridia; order Lachnospirales; family Lachnospiraceae; genus UBA3774. The sequence goes on along the minus strand of JAGAEH010000269.1, from coordinate 15,344 downwards.
TTCGGCTACCTGATGATCCGGGGCGGCTTCCTGGACGGCGTGGGCAAAAGGCAGCTGATCGTCATGATCGTCTTCATGATCTACACCAGTACCATCGGGGACAGCATCGACATCGCGGCCCACGCGGGCGGCCTGCTGGCCGGATTTCTGCTGGGGCTGCTGTTCGCCCTGTCCTCGAATCGGAGGCAGCGCAGGGCCTGGGGGGCGTGAGTTCGCGCGGGGAAGCGCCGTTCGCACAAAAGGACCGTCCCTGTGTGTCATGGTCGCACAAAAGGACCGTCCCTGTGTGTCATGGGCGTCCTGCCGCAGGGCAATACTTGCACAATTCCCATAATTGCGTTATTATAATCTCCAAATAGCCAGGTCCTGACAAAGGGCTTCTTTGGTATATGAAAAAACAGGAGCAGGGAATGAACAAAACACCTTATTATCTGACAACTGCCATCGCCTACACCTCCGGCAAGCCCCACATCGGCAACTGCTACGAGATCGTGCTGGCGGACAGCATCGTACGCTATAAGAGAAGCAAGGGCTATGACGTCTTTTTCCAGACCGGAACGGACGAGCATGGCGTTAAGATAGAGCAGAAGGCGGAGGCCGCCGGGGTCACGCCTCAGCAGTTCGTGGACGAAGTGGCCGGCATCATCAAGGGCCAGTTCGATCTGCTGAACGTCTCCTACGACAAATTCATCCGCACCACGGATCCGGACCACATGAAGCAGGTCCAGAAGATCTTCAAGCGGCTGTACGAGCAGGGGGACATTTACAAGGGCTACTACGAAGGCTGGTACTGCGTGCCGGACGAGGCGTTCTTCACCGAGAGCCAGGTGGTGGACGGCAAGTGCCCGGAGTGCGGCCGCCCGCTGGTGCGCGCCAAAGAGGAGGCCTACTTCTTTAAGATGAGCAAGTATGCCGACCGGCTGATCGAGCACATCCGCAGTCATCCGGAGTTCATCCAGCCCGAGTCCCGCAAGAACGAGATGATGAACAACTTCCTGCTGCCGGGCCTGCAGGACCTGTGCGTGTCCCGCACCTCCTTCAAGTGGGGCGTGCCCGTGGACTTCGACGACAAGCACGTGGTCTACGTCTGGCTGGACGCCCTGACCAACTACATCACCGGCATCGGCTACGACGCGGACGGGAACAGCAGCGAGCAGTATAAGAAGTTCTGGCCGGCGGACCTGCATCTGATCGGCAAGGATATCCTGCGGTTCCACACCATCTACTGGCCCATCTTCCTGATGGCCCTGGGCGAGCCTCTGCCGAAGCAGGTGTTCGGCCATCCCTGGCTGCTGCAGGGGGACGGCAAGATGAGCAAGTCCAGGGGCAACGTCCTGTACGCGGACGACCTGGTGGACTTTTTCGGCGTGGACGCGGTGCGCTATTTCGTGCTGCACGAGATGCCCTTTGAGAACGACGGCGTGATCACCTGGGAACTGATGATCGAGCGTCTGAATTCCGACCTGGCCAACACCCTGGGCAACCTGGTGAACCGCACCGTGGCCATGAGCAACAAGTACTTCGGCGGCGTGGTGACCGACGCGAAGGCGGAGGAGCCCGTGGACGGCGAGCTGAAGGCTGAGGTGCTGCAGGCGGTGAAGAACGTGGACAAGGCCATGGACGGCCTGCACGTGGCGGACGCCCTGACGGCCATCTTCACGGCCTTCAAGCGCTGCAATAAATACATCGACGAGACCACGCCCTGGGCCCTGGCCAAGGACGAGGCAAAGAAGGAGCGCCTGCAGACGGTGCTCTACAACCTGACGGAGGGCATCACCATCGGCGCCTCCCTGCTGCACAGCTTCCTGCCGGAGACGGCGGAGCGCGTCGCGGCGCAGCTGAACACCGGCCTGCGTTCCGACGAGGAACTGGGGCAGTTCGGCCTGTATCCTTCCGGTACGAAGGTGACCGAAAAGCCGGAGATCCTGTTCGCCAGGCTGGATCCGGAAAAGACCATGGCCCTGATCAATGAAAAGTTCGGGCCGAAGGAAGCGCCGGCAGAGCCCGAGAAGCCGGAGGAGGCTCCGGAAGAGGATAAGACCGTCAAGCTGGAGCTGAAGCCGGAAGTGGAATACGACGATTTCGCGAAGATGCAGTTCGCCGTGGGCGAGATCATCGCCTGCGAGGCCGTGCCCAAGTCCAAGAAGCTGCTCTGCTCCCGGGTGAAGATCGGCGATCAGGTGCGCCAGATCGTGTCCGGCATCAAGGCCTGGTACAAGCCGGAGGAGATGGTGGGCAAGAAAGTGATGGTGATCGTCAACCTGAAGCCTGCCAAACTGGCCGGCATCCTGTCGGAGGGCATGCTCCTCTGTGCCGAGGACGCGGAGGGCAACCTGGCTCTGATGGTGCCTGAAAAAGACCTGCCCGCGGGTTCGGAGATAAGATGATCTTCGATTCCCACGCGCATTATAACGACAGCGCCTATGACACGGACCGGGCCCAGGTGCTCGGGAGCCTTCCGGCTGCCGGCATCGGCCTGGTGATGGACGTGGGGGCTAATAAGGCTTCCACCGTCGCCGCCGCGGATCTGGCGCAGCAATATGACTTCGTCTACGCTTCCGCCGGCTTTCATCCGTCGGATACGGAGGAACTGGAACGGGGCGAGGCGGACATCCCCTGGCTTAAGGAGGCCGCGGAGCGGCCGAAGGTCCTTGCAATTGGCGAGATCGGCCTGGACTACTACTGGCCGGAGCCGGATCGGGCGCTGCAGAAGAAGTGGTTTGCCGCCCAGCTGGAACTGGCAAAGGAACTGGACATGCCCATCATCGTCCACAGCCGGGACGCCGCCCAGGACACCTTCGACATGCTGAAGGAGGCCGGAGGCAGCAGCCTGTCGGCCGTGATCCACTGCTTCTCCTACGAAAAGGAGATGGCGGCCCGGTTTTTGGACCTGGGTTACTGCCTGGGGATCGGCGGGGTCGTGACCTACAAGAACGCCCGCAAGCTGAAGGAAGTGGCGGAATACATTCCTCTGGACCGCCTGCTGCTGGAGACGGACTGTCCCTACCTGACCCCCACGCCTTTCCGGGGAAAGCGCAACTCCTCCCTGCACCTGCCACTGGTGCTGGAAGAGATCGGAAGGCTCAGGAACTGCAGCCCCCGGGAAGTGGAGGAGGCCACCTTTGAAAACGCGAAGAGGTTCTACCGCCTATGACCAGACTGACTGACCCGGGAGAGACCACCGCCGTTCTGAAAAGACACGGGCTGAGCCTGAAGAAGCGCTTCGGCCAGAACTTCCTGATCGACGCCCGCGTGCTGGACAGGATCGTCGCGGCAGCGGACGTCCAAAAGACGGACACGGTACTGGAGATCGGTCCCGGCATCGGCACCCTGACCCAGGCTCTGGCGGAGGCCGCCGGACACGTGACCGCGGTGGAGATCGACCGGGACCTGATCCCGGTGCTTCAGGAGACGCTGGCGGCGTACCCCAACGTGGAGATCGTCAACCAGGACATCCTGAAATACGACATCGCCGCCCTGGCCGCCCGGGCGGAGGGCAGCCTGAAAGTGGTGGCGAACCTGCCCTACTACATCACCACCCCGATCATCATGAGCCTGCTGGAGGGGGATATCCCCGCGAAGAGCATCACCGTGATGATCCAGAAAGAGGTGGCAGAGCGGATGGCAGCCGGCCCCGGCGGCAAGGAATACGGGGCTCTGTCCCTGGCGGTGCGGTACTACGCGGAGCCGGAACTGATCGCCAACGTGCCGCCCAACTGCTTCATCCCGCGGCCCGCGGTGAGCTCCGTGGTGATCCGGCTGACGCTGCGGCAGACCCCGCCGGTGCAGACGAAAGATCCGGCCTTCCTGTTTGCCGTCATCCGGGCAGCCTTCGGGCAGCGGCGGAAAACACTGACCAACAGCCTGGCCAATGCAGGCAGCCTGGGCCTTTCCAAGGCGCAGGTGCAGCAGGCCTTAAAAGACATGGAACTGGATGAAAACATCCGCGGAGAGGCACTGGATCTGGCACAGTTTGCCGAACTGGCAGACAGATTACAGGAGTCATCCTGGAAAGAGAGGACGTGAAAACAGATGAAAGCGGCGAGGACATTTTTCATTGCGATGCTGATCCTGTCGGTATTCCTTATTTCCGCCTGCAAGAGCAACGACCCGGCCGAGGTCTATCCTGAGATGATCCGGATCTACACCGAGGCGCCGGGCAGGGAACTGGCCTATGACTGCAACGTGAAGATCTCCGACGGCTCCCGGACTTCGGAGTACATTTTCAACGGCGATCTTCTGATCAAAAAGGACGGGGAAACGGTGAGCATGGCCGAGCGGGGGGACATCCGCATCGACCTGGACATGGGAAACACCACCTCCGTCGCGGTCAGGTCCTACTACCACAACGGCAAGCTCTACAGCGAGATCAACGACACCAGGTACTGCAAGGCCATGTCCCCGGAGGAGGCCATGGCGCTGATGGGGCCCATCAGCACGCCGGTCACCAATCTGGAAGTGTCCGATTTCAAGGAGCTGACTTTAAAGGACAATGAGGCGGACGGCACCCGCACCATCAGCGTCATGATCTCCGCCGACGCCATCAAGAAGATCGTCGGCCTGGAGGAGAGCTGGCGCCGCATCGCCAGCATCGGCGAGACGAAGGGAAAGGTGGAATTCAAGGACGTGCGCGGCTATTTCGTTCTGAAGGACAACGTCCCCATCAAGCAGAGCCTGACCATCATCGGGACCATCAAGACCGGGGAGAAGACCCTCAGCATCACGGAAGAGCTGGTGCTGGGCATCACGATGAACGAAGCCGTGGTGGTGTCGGAGCCCGTCGTCGACAAGTACACTGTGATCAATTAAACCAATATCAGATAAGGAACCATCAGACCTATGGCAGCACAGCCTGAAGAACGGGAACTGAAAAAACAGCAGCTGAAAGGGCGGATCGTCCGCGACCCGCTGCCGGAAGACATCGCAGAGGAAGAGGCGAGGATCCGCCTCCGCCGCCTGCGGAGGATCGGCATTGTGCTGATCCTCCTGGCGATCGCGGCGGGGGCCTTTGTCATCGTGCGCTACATCGACAAAAACCGTCTGTGCAGCACCTACGAGATCGTCTGGCAGGAGCCCTTCGACGCTGCCCGGGGCGAGCTGGTCAACTTTGAGGAAGGCACGCTCCGCGTGACCAAAAACGGCATCAAATACATGGACCGGGAAGGCGTCGTTCTGTGGGACCAGGGGGCGAACATGACCAACCCCCGGCTGACGGTCAGGGAGCACTACGCCCTGGTAGCGGATCTGGGCGGCCGCAGCGCCTACCTGATCAAGAAGAGCGGCGCGGCTCTGATGAGCACGGACAGCGACATCATCGGCGCGGACCTTTCCGACTACGGCGTGACGGCGCTGATGGTCAGCGAAGGCAGTTACAGCAAAGTGTTCTTCTATGACAACGTCTGCAGGCAGCTGGACATCGAGGTGAAAAACGCCATCGATGACGAGAACGGCGTGCCCATCGCCATGGCCTTCGCTCCGGACGGGCAGGGCATGGTCTTTTCCATGGTGAACGTGACCGGCGGGACCACGGATACCTGGCTGACTTTCCTGGATCTGGACGCGGAAAACACCGGGACCGACAAGGTGGTCGGCGCCTTCAAGTATCCGGAGATGCTGTTCCCGGAGATGGAATACCTCTCCCAGAAGGAGGTCGTGGCCTTCGGCGATATGGGCATGGAATTCTTCTCCCTGTCCGATCCCTCTTCGCCCAAGCTGGCGGGCTCCGTGTCCCACGAGAGAAAGGTCCAAAGCGTCTTCGCAGCGCTGGGGCAGGCCTGCGTCATCTATGAAAACGAAGACGGCAATGATGAACTGGTCTTCTTCGACGGGGACGGCGACAGGGGACTGTCCTATGAACTGGACTTCGAATACAGTGAGATCACCTGCGGCGGAGGATATCTGCTGATCTACAACGAGGAGCGCTGCCTCATCGTGGGCGAAAGCGGCCAGCTGGTGTACAACGGCTCCTTCAGCGGAAACACCTATCAGATGGTGGTGACGGGTCTGCACACGCTGCTGCAGATCGGAGACTACGGGATGCGGGAGGTCAAGCTGAAGTGAGGCTGCGCGCAAGGCTCTTTCGAGCCTTTCTTTTTATCATCCTGGTGCCCTCCGTAGCCGTATGGGTGACCAGCTACCTGCTGGGAAAGGGGAGCCCGGACGGAGAGGCGGTCCTCTCCCGGGGAACCGATTTCTGGATGGTCACCATGGTGGCCCTGTTCGTGCTGATCGCCACGGTGGGCCTGGTGATCCTGTGGATCAACAAGTCCGTGCTGCGGCCCATCCGCGAGCTCCAGAAGGCCACCCACGAGATCGGCAACGGCAATCTGGACTATGAGCTGGAGCAGGTCCGGGACGACGAGATCGGGGACCTGTGCGACGACTTCGAGACCATGCGCCGCAAACTCCAGCAGAGCGAGCAGGAGCGCCGGGCGGCGGACAACGAAGTGCGCACGGTGATCAGCAACATCTCCCACGACCTGCGCACGCCGGTCACGGCGGTGAAAGGCTACGCCCAGGGCATCATGGACGGCATCGCCTCGTCGCCGGAAAAACTGGACAAGTATGTCCGGACGATATATAACAAGGCCTCCGACATGGAAAAACTGGTGGACGAGCTGTCGCTGTTCTCCAAGATCGACACCAACAAGATCGTCTATCATTTTGAAAAGGTCGACATCGAAAACTGGCTCCGGGAATACGCGGAGAACATCCGCCTGGATCTGGAGTCCGGCAACATCGATCTGAACTTCAGCAGCACACTGACGGCTCCTGTCACGGTCATCGCCGACAAGGAGCACATCAAGCGGGTGCTGGACAACATCATTACCAACTCGGTCAAGTACATCGACAAGAGCCGGGGCATCATCGACATCCGCATCCGCGACGCGGAAGAGACGGTACAGCTGGAGGTGGAGGACAACGGCTGCGGCATTCCCAGACAGGATCTGCCCTTCATCTTTGACCGGTTCTACCGGACGGATACCAGCAGACGGTCCACCACCGGCGGAAGCGGAATAGGGCTTTCCATCGCCCGCAAGATCGTGGACGACCACGGCGGGCGGATCTGGGCCACAAGTACGGAAGGCGTGGGCACGATCATGCACATCGTGCTCAGGAAATACAGGGAATGAGCCATCCCTGGGAAGGGGCGCATATGAGCAGGATACTTATCATAGAAGATGAGGAGAGCATTGCCGAGCTGGAAAAGGACTATCTGGAACTGTCCGGCTTTGAGGTGGAGATCGAGACCGACGGCCTGGCCGGCCAGGCCCGCGCCCTGCAGGGCGGCTGCGACCTGGTGATCCTGGACGTGATGCTTCCCGGCGCCGACGGCTTTGAGATCCTGAAGCAGATCCGCCGGGAGCGGGAGATCCCGGTGGTCATGGTGTCGGCCAAAAAGGACGACATCGACAAGATCCGCGGCCTGGGCCTGGGGGCGGACGACTATGTGACCAAGCCCTTCTCCCCCAGCGAGCTGATCGCCAGGGTGAAGGCCCATCTGACCCGCTACGACAGGCTCCGCGGCTCCGCGGCGGCGCCCAATGACGAGATCGAGATCCGGGGGCTGAGGATCGATAAGACGGCCCGCCGCGTCTATCTGAACGGCGAGGAAAAGATCTTCACCACCAAGGAATTCGACCTGCTGACTTTCCTGGCGGAGCATCCCAACCGGGTCTACACCAAGGGAGAGCTGTTCAAGAACATCTGGGGCATGGACTCCGTGGGAGAGATCGCCACGGTGACGGTGCACGTGAAGAAGATCCGCGAAAAGATCGAGGACGACAGTTCCCGCCCCACCTACATCGAGACCATCTGGGGCGTGGGATACCGGTTCAAGGATTAGGCTGCCGCCGTCGGATGGATGACAGGGAGCGGATCCTGAAGGGAAGAGTTAATCAATTTTACTAAAATGTGTATAGAATATGGGATCCAAACACAGGAACGGGGCGGAAAAGCCTCGTTTTTGTGTTGGGGTCCCATGATGTTGGCTTGACATTTGTCTTATTAATTGTTATATTTTTAAAGTGTCAGATAATTAATGAAACTTTCTGACAAAATCGTCTTGAAATAAACAAAATAAATAAAAATGTAGAGACAAGAGGTGGGATATTATGGTTTCTGAAAACCTGAGAGTAGTAATATCCAAGAAAATGATGAAAGACGGCCTGCTGCGCTGCATAAAACACAGGAGCATCGACAGGCTCTCCATCAGCGAGCTCTGCAGGGAGTCGCAGGTCAACCGCGCAACGTTCTACAACCACTACAGCTCTCCGAAGGAGATCCTGACGGAGATCATCTGGGACTACGCGAAGGAAGTCCAGCGGATCGCCGAGTCCAACAGGGACGCCGCCCCGGAGGAGCGTTTGACAAAATGCCTCGCCTATGTATATGATAACAAGGACGACATCCTTACCGTGATGAGGGCCAATGTGGACGAGGAGACCACGGCGGCGAATCTCGAGGCCATGCGCTACGGACTGCGCCAGCTGATAGACATCCGCAGAAGCGCGGACCTGGACGATCAGGAATACGAGCTGGCAGCCACCGGCTACTGCAGGGCGGTCCAGTTCATGCTCCGCCAGTGGTTTACGGAGGATATCGACAAGACGCCGAGGGAGATCGCGGCGCTGATGATGAAGCTTCCTCCTGCGAAGATCTACAAATAAGGAAGCTCACAGTGCAGATCCGTACGGCATCCTGAAAGGAGACTGAAATGGAACTGTACCACGGCTCACCGGAAAACATGAGCGGCAGACTCGAGAGAGAATGCCGCTCTTATGCGTTGCTGGACCGGCTGGGGATCGAATTCTACCGGACGGATCACCCGGATACCCCCGCCACCTCCATGGAGGTCTGCGCCCAGGTGGACGCGATCCTGCAGGTGCACATCTGCAAAAACCTTTTCCTGTGCAACAGGCAGAAGACCGATTTCTATCTGCTGATCATGCCCGGCGAAAAGCCCTTCAAGACCAAAGAGCTTTCCGGCCAGCTGGGCATCGCGCGGCTGTCCTTCGCCGACGCGGAGGCCATGATGCAGTATCTGGGCGTGGAACCCGGCAGCGTGTCCATCATGGGCCTGATGAATGATACGGAGAACAAAGTCCGCCTGCTGATCGACGAGGACGTGCTGAAGGAAGAACTCTTCGGCTGCCACCCCTGCGCCAACACCAGTTCCATCCGATTCACCACGAAGGACATGATGGAAAAGCTGATCCCGGCCCTTGGAAACCGCCTGGACCTGGTTCACCTGGTGGGCGAGGGGTAAGTCTTGCGGCGCATGCGGCCCAGGTGACGCTCGAAATAACCTTCGTCGATGAAGGCCGCCAGCGCGTACTGATCCAGCACGGGCACCGTGCAGGAATAAAAAGACAGCCGCTCCGTGTACCGGTCCATCAGCGCGTCCGGCAGCACCATGTAGCCGATGCGGATGGCGGGAGAGATGCTCTTGGTAAAGGTGTTCATGTAGATGACACGCGCGTCCCGGTCCATGGAATACAGCGTTTCGATGGGACGTCTGGGAGAGGCGAATTCGGAATCGAAATCGTCCTCGATGATCCAGGCGTCCCTTTCGTTTGCCCATTTCAGGTAGGCGTAGCGCTTTTCCGCGGAGGCGGTGACGCCGGTGGGATAGGAGTGGAAAGGCGTCACGTGCAGCGCGCCGGCGCGGGAAGCGGCCAGAACGCCGTCGGGGATGCCGTCGGCTCCCATGGGCAGTTCCTCGATGCTGGCGCCATTGGCCCGGTAGACCAGGGCGATGGTCTCGTAGGAAGGGTATTCAATGCCGTAGACGATATCCTTCCCCAGCAGCTGCACGATCAGGCTGTACAGATACCCCGCGCCGGCGCCGATGATCACCCGGGACGGGGATACGTCCATGCCTCGGTAGCGGCGCAGATAGGAGGCGATGGCATTCCGCAGCGCCGCGCAGCCCGGCTGGGGAGGCTTGATCTGCAGGATCTGGGACTGCTCCGAAAGCAGCCGGCGGATGATGCGGGCCATGGCCGGAAAATAGGCCACGTCGCCGCTGATGGTCATGTCGTCCGGCGGCAGAAGGTCCGTCCCGCCCCGCACGCAGCCGGGGGACGAGGGAAGATGCAGCGCGTTGACGTAACAGCCGCTGCGGGGCCTGGTGCTGATGTAGCCCTCTTCCTCCAGCATGCCGTAGGCGGTCTCCACCGTGATCACGCTGACCCCCAGGTGGGAAGCCAGTGCCCGCTTGCTGGCCAGTTTTTCCCCGGCCGGGATGCGGCCGCTCAGAATGTCCTGTTTGATCTGCTCGTACAGATAGAGCGTCTTGCTTTTCTCTCCCCGGTGTTCCATGCTGTAGGTCATCATGATCTGGGCCTGTCCTTTTTGTTGGTATTGTATAAGACCATAATACCAGATCTCGGCGGTTCTGTCATCCTGCACCGGGCTGCTAAGCCCGTGTCCGCTCACTAAGGGCCCGGTATGCGCCGCAGGTAAGGCGCTGCAAGCCCGGCCCGCATCTGTCATCCTGAGCGAAGCGTGCAATGCACGCGCAGCCGAAGGATCCCCTCCGTTTTCCATCCGCCTTAAAACGCCGCTCCATCCGCCCAACAGTCGGAAAAGCGCCTGAAACAGGCGCCTCACCGCCAAAAAGCCCGAAAATACGTGGCTTCCGCGGATCAAGCCGCGAAAAACGTAGAAAATACGCGACTTTCCGCAAAAAGGCGTTGCTAAAAAATCACCTTGGTGCTACAATGTCTTGCGGTTAAAACGCCGCAGCCTTAAAAAACCCATGAAAGGCGCGGTCTGAAAGGAGATTGGGAGACATCTATGGACATCGAGAAGATCATTGAAACTGTTGCAGAAAAGGCCGAAGAAGTGAAGGAAGCCGTCGCGGAAAAGGTCGAAGCTGCAAAGGAGACTGTAGCAGAGAAGGCTGAGACCGTGATGGAAGCGGTCGAAGAGAAGGCCGAGGCTGCGAAGGAAGCCGTTGCCGAGAAGGCGGAAGAGCTGCATGTGGCTGCTGCCGAGAAGACTGCGGAAGTGACCGAAGCTGTTGCCGAGAAGGCGGAAGAGATCGCCGAAAAGGCTGAGGAGAAGGCAGAGGAAGTTGCCGAGAAGGCTGCTGAAAAGGCTGAGGAAGTTACCGAGAAGGCCGAGGAGAAGGTCGAAGCCGCCGCGGAGAAGGCTGAAGAGGCTGCCGCAAAGGCTGAGGAGCCTGCCGAGACCATGGCGGACTACACCGCGGAGCTGGAAGCTTCCTACAAGAAGGGCCCGCCCAAAGCGGACGATCCCACCTGGGACAAGTTCGAGCAGATGCTGGCCGACAAGACCGTGTTTGAGGTCAAGGTAGACAGCGTTGTCAAGGGCGGCGTAGTCGCTTTCGTCGACGAAGTCCGCGCCTTCATCCCCGCATCCAAGCTGGCTGCAGGTTACGTCGAGAATCTCGATGACTATAAGGGAAAGAATGTCGAAGTGATCGTCATCACCGCTGACAGAGAAGGCAAGAAGCTGGTCCTTTCCGGCCGCGACGTGGCCAGAATGAAGGCCCGCGCTGCCAAGGCTGCCGCGCAGGAAGCCGTCCAGGTCGACAGCGTTCTGGAAGGCACCGTGGATTCCTTAAAGGACTACGGCGCGTTCGTCACGCTGGAAGGCGGCATGTCCGGCCTGCTGCACGTGTCCCAGATCAGCTACAAGCGCGTGGAGAAGCCCGCGGATGTGCTGAACGTCGGCGACAAGATCAAAGTCAAGGTCATCGGCAACAAGGACGGCAAGATCAGCCTGTCCATGAAGGCCCTGGAAGAAGCCCCTGCCCGCGAGAAGAGAGAGCGTCCGGAAAGGGAGCGCCGTGAGCGTTCCGACCGTCCGGAGGGCGAGCGCCGTGAGCGCCGCGAGCGCCGCGACCGCGAGGAGAGCTTCAACTACACCGAGAGCGGCAAGGCGACCACCAGCCTGGGCGACCTGCTTAGCAACATCAAGCTGGGCGAATAAGCCTGACATTCCAACACCATAAAAGCGAAGCTGCCTTTCCTGTACGGAGGGCAGCTTTTTTGTGTGCCGGATGCCGGAAAGAGGACGGCTCTCTGTAAGACAGAGGACTTTGCAGCGGAGATCGTGCCGTATAAAGGAAAAAAGGTCGTGCTGCGAGGCGCAGAGCAGATACTTTCGGAGGAAATGCCCTATAGTATCTGCCAGGAAGCTTTTACGGATCTGTTCCGGGCTCGGAATACTGAGGAAAAAGCAGATACTTTTGCCAAAAACATGCCAGGGTATCTGTCAAAAAAAGCTTCCACATCTCTGATCGCTGAATGAAACAAGAAAAACCGGCAGATACTTTTAATTGAAATAAGTTAAAGTATCTGCTTTCACTCCGAATAAGGGAGGCGGCAGACAGTGAAATGAGGGGAAAAGGCAGATACTTTTGCCGGATTTTGAAAAAGTATCTGCTGTGGGGTCAGAAAATGCCTGCTTTATCGAAGAAGCGCGCCTGCGCGCGTTGCAGGACGGCTTTAAACGTACTTCCTCAGGACCGCGTAGCTGCGGCCTTTTTTCGATGTGCCGGCCACGCCGTCGTAGACCGCCTTGCCGAAGCCGCGGACGGAGAGGACGTCGCCCTCCTTCAGCGGTTTGGAGCCGTCGGCGACGGCCCTGGAGTTGACAAAGACCTTCCCCGCGGTGAACAGCTCTCCGATGCTGCTGCGGCTTTTTCCGATGAAAGCGGCGGTGATGGCGTCGATCCGTTCGGAGGCCACATTCAGCCGCAGCTCCTGATACTGAGGCACCAGAGCGGGGACTTCGCCTGTTTCCACATGGCAGCGCACCGCCGTATGCCGCACGGAAGTGAGATTTTCGCAGATGTGATCCGCAATGAGGTCCAGGCAATAGAGCCAGGCGTTCTTGCCGCGGATCACGATGTCCCCGGTCAGGGACCGCTCGATGCCGAGGGACATCAGCGCACCAAGATAGTCCCGGTGGCTCAAATCCTCCGCGAACCGCTCGGCAGCGGGCTCGATGGCTATCACGCAGATGGGCCAGGCCGGCGGATAACCGAACCAGGTCTCGCTGCCAAAGCCGATCAGCTTGCGTTCCGCCGCCTCCGATCCGCCCCAGACGGCGAAGGGGACGGGGATCAGCTCCCGCTCCCGGGCCAGAATGTCGGAAAGCTCCGCAGGGGAAAGAAACGCGGAGTAGGTATAGGTCCCGCGGGATTCGGCCTGGCGCGCCAGGTCCCGGATATGCATCTGTAATTCTTTTGCGGCGTCCATGGTACTGTGAAATTGTAAGATGTCCGGACAGATCCGTCAAGACACGGGGACGGTTCTTCCGTCTTCATTTTGAAGACACGGGGACGGTTCTCCTGTCTTCATTTTGAAGACGCGGGGACGGTTCTCCTGTCTTCATTTTGAAGACACGGGGACGGTTCTCCTTTTCAAGGATGGCTCTAACTAAACTCGGCTCGCTTTGCTTGCCTCGTTGAGTGTTCATCTTTTCTGCCTTCATTTTTGGCGCCGTTCTACTAAAGCCGACAGATGTGATATAATCTGCGTGTGAGGTTTTTTATCGCGCTTCGTATAAGAAGTGAAAGGGGCAGTGATGAACGGCGGCGCTGACTACAAAGCTTATTGCGGCGGGGACGACGAGGCTCTGGCCCGGATCATCCGGGACTACAAGGACGGCCTGATCTTTTACCTGCGCACATTCACCGGCGAGATCCACTCCGCGGAGGATCTGGCTGAGGATACTTTTGTCAAACTCGCTGTCAAAAAGCCCCGGTACAATGGAAAAGCGTCCTTCAAGACCTGGCTGTACACGATCGCCGGGAATCTGGCCATCGACTGGCTGCGGAAGAACCGGCGTCAGGAACTGCCTCTGGAGGACTGCGGAGAGCTCAGCGCAGACGAGCTTTCCCTGGAGCAGGCCTATATCAGGGAAGAGGAACGGATCGCCCTGCATCATGCCATGCGGACGCTGCCGGAGGACTATCAGCGGATCCTTTGGCTGGTCTATTTTGAGGAATACTCCGTCAAAGAAGCCGGCGGGCTGATGGGAAAGAGCGCCCACGCGGCGGAGACGCTGATCTGGCGGGCACGCCGGCGGCTGAAGGAAGAGCTGGAAAAAGAACAGGGCAACGATCCATGAGTACGAAGGATCTGCAGCAAACCGCGGGTATTCAGGAATAAAGTCTGAGGAAGCATCCGAATGCCTGTGCCGTTAATGAAAGGAAACCGAATGAAAAGCGCGGAAGAAATGACCCGTGACGTGCTGAAGCGCCGGGACGAAGAATTGATAAAACGAAAAAAACGGAGGATGGCGCTGGGGATCACGGCAGCCGCGCTGGCGGCCTGCCTGCTGCTGGCGGTACTGATCCCGCGGCTGCAGAAAGATCCCGGCGGCGCGGATGGGACGAAGATCGCGGAAGGCGGGAGCTCAAAGGCGGCAGAGAGCACCGATACCGAGGCCACTGATACCGCAGAGACTACAATGCCAGGCGGGGAGAATAAAACAACGTCAGGAACGGAAGCCTCTGCCGAGGCCACTTCCCAGCCGGAGCCGACGACGGAGGACCCTCTTGCGAGAGTCATCTGGACGGCGGAGAGCTGGTCTTCGGCAGATGCAGAGTATCAAGACAGCATGATGATCTCAGACAACGTCCAGGCAAACAAGTATCTGGCCCAGGCGCTGGAAAAGGCAAAGGATGACGACGTACTGGCATTCATCTTTTCCCCGAAGCGCAAGGGGGACCGCTCCTACGGCGGCGACGAATGGGAAAAACTGGTGAAACGCTGGAACGACCTGGACTACTATGCCTACGAACTGCGGGAGCGGCTGCAGAAAGAACTGATGGAAAAACCGGGCGTGACGGGCACGGAGGCCAATGCCAGGATCACCAACATGCCGGAGTATCAGCAGGCCTGCAATGAGGCGTATCAGGCCCAGGTGGCCATTAACGTCTTTGAAAACCGTGAAATATTCGAGGGGATGGAGGACACCCTGGCCATAATGCAGAAAAATGGCTTCACCGTTCTCTGCACCAACGCGGATGACAGCTATGTAGATCATATCGACTGGTATTCGGGCATGGCGGTGCTTTCCGGAACGGCGGCTCAGATCAAAGCCCTGAAACTGGAAGGATTCGGGAAGGATGTCGAAAGACTGAACCTGTTGGGGACAAAGCCTGTGGAACGGGACCCGGAGGAATTCGGCGACGGAATGTATCCGACCCATCTGCGGGACGACTCCAAACTGACGGACGAACTGCGGGCAGCTTACGCCGAAAACGGAGGCGCGCCTGTGAAAGTGATCGTCAAGATGGGCTGGCTGGGTGAATGGGTGGATCCCCACGAATACGCCTACGCCGCACTGGGCATGACAGC
>JAGAEH010000268.1 GCA_017613225.1 Lachnospiraceae bacterium | reverse complement strand
CCGTTGTCCCCTCCGTAGGGGAGGAGGGATGTGAGCTCAGAGCCGTCCTTCTTCATGCGGAAGAGCTCTCCAGCGTCGGAGACGAAGTAGACGTGGTCTTCGTATACATTGATGCAGCTGGCGGGGATGTCTGTCAGCTTCTCTTCCTTCGATCCGTCCGCCTTCATCCTGTGCATCCTGTCCTCGTCGTTTCCGGTATAATAGTACCATTCCCCGTCATAGGCCAGGTGGCCGCCGTTGGTGATATTGCCCTGATTGTTGCCGTCCGTATAGGTCACCGACAGGTCCTCCGTCACGTTGTCCGCGGTGACCGGGGACTCCGGGATCTCGTCCGTCGTCTCTTCATGATCGATCTTTGTCTTGTCCTCAGGATCGTTTCCGTCAAAGGTGACGACCGCCGGCTCCGTGGAGGTGGGAGCCGCAGTAGTCGCTGCCTCCGTACTGACGGCAGCGACCTGGGAGGAAGTGGTGATCACTTCCGAGGAGGCGGCAGGGGTCTCGACATCCGCCGTCTGAGGCTCTCCCTTGCCCTTCAGCAGTACCGCGGCCAGGATCCCCACGGCGGCAATCATGATACCGATGGCGGCGATCAGGATGGCCTTGTTCTTCTTTTTCCCCGGCGCGGGAGCTTCCGTTTTTGCCCCTTCCGTTTTGCGCGGAGCGGTGGGAGGCACCGCCTTCTTTTCCAGTACCGCCTGGCACAGGTCGCCCAGGGACTGGATGGCCTGCTCCAGTTCTTCATTCATGGCGTCCATCCAGTGCACGGTGGAGAGATAATAGCGCATGCCCGCGGCAGGCTCCTCTTCCGTCAGACGGAAGGGAATGATGGACAGGCCGGCGTTGACGGCGTTGTTGACCTCCCGCAGGACCTGCTGGGAAAGGTTCGCGTCCTTCGTAAAGATGAGGACCATGATCCTGGCGTTTTCTATGCCGTTCAGGATCGCGCTGCCCCATTCATCCCCGGGAGTGATGTCCCGCGGCGCATACCAGCAGCGCATCCCTCTGGATTCCAGATGGCTGCAGACGGCATCCGCCGTAGTCTTGTCCTTATGGGAATAACTGATGAAGATCTCGTGTGCCATGGCGCCTCTCCTCCTGACTTACGTCAGCGGACTGTTTCTACCCTTTCTGTTTATAATACCACACAAACTCACGAAATGAAAAGGCCGGAGCATCATGTCCGGCCTTGTTTTCTCTATTCTGTTTTCTTGTGCGTGGTTTCGATATTAAAGGGCGATGATGGTGCACTCCCTGGCATTCTGGGGGAGGAATTCGTCATCTTCGGAGACGCTCAGGATGAAATTGACGTCGTGGTCCTTGCTGATCTTCTTCAGATCTTCCACTGCGCCTTCGATCTCGCTGGCATCCAGATGAGACAGCTTCAAAAAGCTGTCCAGATAAATCTGTTCCAGATCGTGGTCGGTTGAAATGATTCCCGAAACAAAGCCCAAAAAGGACTCATAGGAATGAACAGGATAAGAAAATACGTCGATCAGACGGATCCTGTTGTTGAGTTCAAACATGTGTTTGGAGTTTTTGTCCAGATAGACGATAGAGCCGTGCGCTTCCGTGATGGCTTTGTTGGCCATGTCAAGCAGATACTTGGTTTTCCCTTTTCCCTTCCTTCCGGAAATGATCTGAATCATAGGGCAGGTCCTCCTGTATGATAATCTGTAAAGAGTAAAAGTCTTCTTAGTAATTTCATTATAGTCTATGCCGGCTGAAATCACAAGCGTAAATCGACCTTAGCCCGGGCAATGCGGCGTCCTGTTGGCCCGGATCACCAGTCGGACTCGGAATTCTTCCGCTGCAGGCCCACGTTCAGCACCACCCCCATGCCGATGAAGAGGCTCAGGATGGAGCTCACTCCGGCGCTCAGGAAAGGAAGTGGCAGGCCCGTATTGGGCAGCAGGCCCACGGCCACGCCGATGTTTACGAAGCCCTGGAAGGACAGCAGCGCCCCCATGCCGGTGGCAATGAGCCGTCCGCCCATGTCCTTTGCCCGGTAGGCGATCTTGAAGCATTCGTAGACCAGCAGCAGGATCAGACCGATGATCACGATGCTGCCGATGAATCCCAGTTCCTCTCCCACCACCGCGAAGATGAAGTCGCAGTTTTCCTCGGAGAGGAAGTTGCCGTTTTTCACCGATTCGAAGCTGGTGTTGTTCAGCCCCTTCCCGTACAGCTGCCCGGAGGAGATGGCCAGGATGGAGTTGTCCTGCTGGGTGGTCAGGCCGCTGGTGGTGAAGGAATTGGGGTCCAGCCAGGCCAGGATGCGCTTCAGCTGATAGTTCTGAATGATGCCTTCCGCCTGGTTCATCAGCTTATAGACGATGAAGACCACCGTGGGCACAATCACGGCAATGGCTCCCAGGATCCACTTATAGCTGAGCTTCGCCACGTACAGCAGGCAGAGGAAGATGAAAATGTGCACCACCGTGGTGGACAGGTCCGGCTCCTTATAGATCAGGTACACCGGCGCCAGCATCAGCAGCAGGGACAGGCCCAGGATGTGGGGCTTGTTGATGGATTCCCTGAACCGGTTGAAGTAGGCGGCAAAGACCAGTATGATGCCGATCTTGGTAAACTCCGAAGGCTGCAGCCGAAAGCCCGCGATCTCCAGCCAGCGGGTGGCGTTGTTCACGTTTTTGCCCATCAGCAGCACCAAAACCAGCAGCGCGATCACGCCGGCGTAGATGAAAGGCGCCACCTTGAAGTAGACGTGGTAATCCAGAAACGACAGGAAGATCATCAGGACCCCGCCGATGATCATGCCGATCAGCTGCTTCTGGAGCGTGGAGTCCCTGGTGGTGTCGTTGGCCATGGCAGAGTTCAGCACAAGATAGCCGATCACGCAGAGAGCCGCGATGATCAGTATGATCTTGAAATCATATCTTCTGACACGGTATTCGGAAAACTTGAATATCTTCATCTTCTCTTCTTAGTCCAGAATGATGGAGTCGCTGGCCTTGGAGGCGCCGCGCTCCAGGATCTCCTCCAGGGAAAGCTCGCCGTAATACAGGTCGAACACGTCGCTGGAGATCTTGACGGAGTTGGAGGCGGTATAGCCGTTCAGGATGGTGACGGCCACGCCGATCTCCGGATCGTCATAGGGTGCGTAGGCTATGAAGTTCGCGTGGTTGGGACGCAGCTTGTTTTCTTCGGCGGTACCGGTCTTGCCGGCGATCTCCACTTTGCAGGAGATGTTCTTCTTGGTGCCGGAGTTCTTCGTGGTGACGGCCCGCATGCCCTCCTGGATGGTGTCCCAGGTGGAGGGAAGGAACTCGGACTTGCCTTCCACCACCGGCTTGGACTGCATCACAACGTCCCCGTCCTTGGTGAGGATCTTGTCCACCAGGGTCAGGTCGTAGATGGTGCCGCGGTTGGCCAGGGTAGCCAGATAGCGGGCCAGCTGCACGTTGGAAAACAGGTTGGTGCCCTGTCCGATGGCAGAAGGAATGGGAGCCGTGTTGGTGATCTGGGGCTCGTTTTCCGCCAGCTGGATGCCGGTCTTCGTTCCCAGGCCCAGTCTTGTGGCATACTGTTCAAGGGTGTTCAGGCCCTTGATCTCGTTGTAATTATCCTCTGTCGGGTTGGAGGAGCTGCCGTCGGTCTGGGAAAGACGGAAGCCCATCTCGCAGAAGAAATAGTTGCAGGACTGGGCGATGGCGCCCACGATGTTCATGGATTCATGGGGCTGATGGTAGGTCGTATAGTAAGAACAGGCCAGGTTCAGTCCCAGTTTTGTGAACACGCCCTCGGGTACGATGATCTCGTCCGCGGCCACCGCGTTGGTCTCCAGGGCGGCGGCGGTGGTCACCAGCTTGAACACGGAGCCGGGAGCCTTCTGGGCCTGGGTCGCCGTGTTGTAGAGCGGGCTGGACATGTCGTTGACCAGCTGGGCGTAGTAAGCCGTGTCGATGGCGCCGGACAGCTTGTTGTTGTCATAGCTGGGATAGGATACGCAGGCCAGCACTTCGCCGGTGTTGACGTCCACGATGGTCACGGCCGCGGAGCAGGGATCCATGGCCAGCTGCGCGGGGGTGATCTCCAGGTTCTTGATCCTCTCGATCATGAAATCATAGGCCGTTTCATCGTTTCCCGTCTCCAGGTCCGCCTGTTTCAAGGGATCCTTGTCCAGC
This sequence comes from Lachnospiraceae bacterium, assembly GCA_017613225.1. Lineage (GTDB taxonomy): Bacteria > Bacillota > Clostridia > Lachnospirales > Lachnospiraceae > UBA3774. The sequence continues at coordinate 7,882 of JAGAEH010000268.1, read as the reverse complement.
ACTTCCTGTTCGTAGAGGACGCTGCAGATCTGGCAGCCGGTGATGCCCTTGTTGTAGATCAGGTCCTTGTAGATCCGCTTGGAGAACACGTCGCTGCTCTTCAGCAGTTCCTCGATCTTCTCCACCAGAGCGGCATAGGTGCTCTCCGCGCTGGTGTATTTTCCCGCCATGTCCAGTTTGGTCACGTCGATCCAGTTCTCCGACAGCGCGTGCCGCAGAAACTCGTTCAGGCTGATGGTCTCGTTGGTGCGGTAGGCAATGTAGACCTCGTCGTTCACGTCCACCTTGCTTTTGATGATGTAACCGTTGTCCTTCAGCACCTCATAGACGTAGCTGAAGTAGATCTTGACGAAGTTCTCCCTCTCTTCCGGTACGTCCCCGCCCAGGTCCTTGTAAGGCGTGGGCGTATCCGAAAGGAGCTCCTTGCGGATCATGGAATAGACTTCGTCCTGGCGCTTCACGAAAGCTTCCCGGATCTGGGCCGAGACCGTATCCTCGGGCGCCTCGTTCAGTTTTTCCAGGTCGATGATATTGTTGTTGATCAGCTGATAATAGGCCTCGTAGATGGACAGCTTCCGGTTCGATGCGGAGGTGCCGGCGGGATTGTAGACCAGGTCGTTCACCAGCTTGTCCACCAGAATGCCCGCCAGGTGCTGCTCGATCAGGTGATAGGTGCCGATCTGCAGATCGCTGTCGATGGAGAGGTAGATGTCGTTACCGGTGACGGGATCCACCTCTTCGCTGATATCCAGGATGCGGCCCAGGCTGTCCAGATACATGGTGCGGCTGCCCTTGATGCCCTGGAGCTCGTCCTCCATGGAGGCTTCTATGCCGGTCTTGCCCACGATGTCGCCGGCCTGGTAGCGGGGCTCTTCGTCGTCCCCGTTCAGGCGCTCCAGATCCTCCGAACTGGCCTTGCCGGTGTAGCCGATGATATGAGCGAAATAGATGGAATTATTGTAGACGCGCTGGTAGGTCTCCTCCACGTTCACGCCGATCAGCACGTCGTTGTGCTCCAGGATCTCGATCTTGGTGTCCTCGGAGATGCTCTTGACCACGGTGACGGAGCGGTAGCGCTGATAGGCGTACAGCGCCAGCAGATAGCGCACGTTGATCACCCGCAGGGCTTCCTTTTTGGAGATCTCGTAGGTGCCGGCGGTGCGGCCGTACTTGCCGATGCCGTAGCGGTTGTACAGCAGCTCGAACAGGCCCTCCGCGGTGATGTTCTCGTCGCAGTTCTCGTCGTCGATGACTTCCTGGACCGAGCGCTTGCCGTACACGTCCCGCAGGACCCGCAGCAGGCTGTCGCCGCTGAGGGTATAGGTGATGCGGTCCTGATCATCGATGGCCAGGGGCAGTTCCTCGATGATCTCCTCCTTGTGGTGATCCAGGATCTCCAGCAGGCGCATGATCATCAGGTTCCGCTGATAGCCGTTGTATTCGCCAGTGTCCTGGATGGTGACGGAGTAGACCAGCTCGTTGTGGGCCAGCAGGTTTCCCTTGCGGTCGTAGATGTTGCCGCGGGTGCTGTCCAGGCTGACGGTGCGCAGGGTCTTCTGCTCGATGTAGGTCTGCTGGGCGTCCGCGCCTTCGATGATCTGCAGCTTGTACAGGCGGCCGATCAGCAGCGCGAAGAGCACCAGCACCATCAGCGCCAGCGGAAACAGCCTGGAGGTGACGAACTCCTTTATTTTATAGCCGATGAAAGACAGCAGTTCCCTAAACAAATGTCTTTGCGCTCCTCTTCTCCCGCGCTTCCAGCCAGTCGTTGACCCGGCGCAGCGGTTTGTAGATGATGAAGGTGATCACGACGGTGTAGATGACCTCCGGAAGGATCACGCCCTTCAGATAGAAAACGAAGTTGGTCACGCCCTTCAGCAGGAAGGAAAAGACGTACACATAGAGGCTGTAGACCAGGTCGTTGATCAGGCACAGCACGATGGGCATGTCGATGAATTCCGTGTAGAAGATGCGGCTGACCTCTCCGTTAGTAAAGCCGATGATGGTATAGACCAGCGCGTAGAAGCCGATGGTGGTCCCGAAGAACAGGTCCAGCAGCAGGCCCGAGAAAAAGCCGATGAGCATGCCGTCGATGGGCCCCCGGATGAACCCGTAGCAGAAGGTGATGATCAGCAGCAGGTTCGGGGTGGCGTCGATCAGCTTGATGGCCTGGAACACGTTGGTCTGCAGCATGAAGGCCAGCAGGATCAGCAGAATGTAATAGACAGCGCGCCGCATCAGTCTCCGGTCTCCTTTAGCTGGGTGATGACCAGGACGGAATCCAGGTGGGTGAAGTCCACGATGGGCACCAGCTCGCCGGACTTGGTCAGGGAGTTGGCGTCCACTTTAATGTTGCGGACGTAGCCGATCAGGATCCCCGGCATATAGAGGCTGCTCTTGTTGCTGGTGACGATCTTATAGTCCTCGTAGATGCGGGCGTCCTTATCCATCTTCTCCACGATCAGCAGGCCCTTGTTGAAGAGCTCCAGGTCTCCGCGGACCATGCAGGTCTCCTCCGAGAGCAGGGCCATGGCCCCCACCTGGCAGTCCTGGTCGATGATCAGGCGCACCGTGGCGGAGTTGGCCGTGACGGACTTCACCACGCCGCACAGGCCCCCCTGGGCGATCACGTTCATGTTGACCTTGATGCCGTCGCTGGCTCCCCGGTCGATCAGCACGGTCTTGTCCCAGTTGGAGGAATTCTCGCCGATCACATGGGCGCCGATGGTGGGATAGGTGGGATACTGGTCCTTCATGTTCAGCAGTTCCTGGTACTTCTCCAGTTCCGCCGTCTGAAGCTGATACTTGGCGTTTTCCTGGCGCAGGAAAGCCAGCTCTTCTTTCAGGTCCTCATTCTCTTTCTGCACGTCCCGCAGGGTTGCCATGTCGCTGACCTTGTCCGACACAGCCGTTCCCACGGTGTTCAGCCCCTTCTGCATGGGCATCAGCACCGTGTTGACGACGCTGCGCACGGAGTTGTTCACCTTGCTGGACAATGTGGAAAAGACGATCAGCAGGATGCAGATCACGATCAATATGATGAATAGATGTTTGGGCCTGAAAAAGGAGCCTTTTCTGTTCATGTCAACAATCCTTGTTCCTTAAAACTAATGTAGGTCCCGTCCCCGATCACGATGTGGTCCATCAGCGGGATGCCGATCAGCTCGCCGCTCTCGAAGACCGTCCGCGTCAGCCGGACGTCTTCCGCGCTGGGCGCCGGATCTCCGGAGGGATGGTTGTGCACCAGGATCACATAGACCGCGTGATGGGACAGCGCCGCCAGGAAAACTTCCCTGGGCGTCAGCACGGAGGCGTTCACCGTTCCCTTGCTCATCAGCACTTCCCGGATCAGGTTGCCCTTCGTATCGAAGAAGGCCGCCCGGATCTCCTCCGTCTCCAGGTTCTTCATGTCCTGCATGAAGTAATCCGCCACCGAGCGTGAGGAGGACAGCCGCACCTGCTGGAGGCTGCGTTCCCTGGCAAGTCTTTTGCAGATCTCCGCCAGACAGGTGAGCTGTACGGCCTTGACCCAGCCTATGCCGGGGACCTCGCAGAGTTCCTTTACGGTCATGTTCGTAAGACCGGTGAGGCGCTTTTCGCCCCGCTGCCTGCGCAGCAGGTCCACGGCCAGATCGTAGGCGGTCTTTCCCGGACAGCCGGTCCGCAGGATCACCGCCAGCAGTTCCGCGTCGCTCAGCACTTCCGGCCCGAAATCCCTGCACTTTTCGTAGGGGCGTTCGGACTCCGGAAGATCCTTCATGGTTCGCTTTTCAAATTCGTTCATCGTTCCTCCCGGTCTCCCGATCCGGACCCCCGAAACGATGTGAATTAAATATCAGTATCTCATAAAGGCAGTCCTGCGTCCACCAGTTTTTGCAGGGACATCAGGATGCCGAGTTTGGCGTGATAAAAGGTCAGACCGCCCTGGAAATAGACGGTATAAGGCGGCCGCAGCGGTCCGTCGGCGGAGAGCTCTATGGAGGAGCCCTGTACAAAGGCTCCGGCTGCCATGACCACCTCGTCGTCATAGCCGGGCATGGCCCAGGGTTCCGGCGTCAGATAGCTGTCCACCGGCGCGGCGGCCTGGATGCCGCGGCAGAAGGCCAGCAGGCGCTCCGGGCTCTCCAGGTCGATGGCCTGGATGATATCGTACCGCTCCGCTTCCGCGGCGGGATGGACCTTAAAGCCCAGGTCCTGATACAGCGTCGCCGCGAAGATCGCACCCTTTTCCGCGGCGGCGGTCACCGTGGGCGCTAAAAACAGGCCCTGATAGAAGGCGGGATTGGTGCCCAGGTTGGCTCCCACTTCCCGTCCCAGGCCGGGGGACGTGAGCCGCACGGCCACCCGGTCGATGCAGTACTTCGTCCCGCAGATATAGCCGCCCGCGGGAGCAAGGCCTCCGCCGGGGTTCTTGATCAGGGAACCCACCACCATGTCGGCTCCCGCCTGGGAGGGCTCTGTGGTCTGCACGAACTCGCCGTAGCAGTTGTCCACCATGACGATGAGGTCCGGCTTGATGCCCTTCACAAAGGCGATCAGTTCGCCGATCCGCTCCACGGAGAGCGTCGGCCTGTTGGCGTAGCCCTTGGAGCGCTGGATCGTCACCATCCTGGTGCGTCCGTTGATGGCTTTCCTGATGTTGTCATAGTCAAAACTTCCGTCCGGCAGCAGATCCGCCTGGCGGTAGGTGACGCCGAATTCCGCCAGGGAACCGACGCTTTCACGGATGCCGATGACTTCTTCCAGGGTGTCATAGGGCTTACCCACGGGGGACAGAAGCTCGTCCCCGGGCCGCAGAATGGCGGAAAGGGCCAGATTCAGGGCGTGGGTGCCGCAGGTGATCTGGGAGCGCACCAGGGCGTCTTCCGTGCCGAAAATGTCGGCATAGACGCGCTCCAGGGTGTCCCTGCCGTCGTCGTTGTATCCGTATCCCGTGGTAGAGGCAAAGTGAGTGGCGTCCACACGGTTCTTCTGCATGGCCAGGATCACCTTCTGCTGATTGTACTCCGCAATGGCGTCGATGGCCGCGAAACGGGGGGCCAGCTTCTCTAAAGCAGCCTCCCCCAGATCCAGGACCTTTTTCGAGATCCCGGCCTTTTCATATATGGATGCAAGATCGGTCTTCGTCATGTTTTTCTCCGATAGGTCATTATATCACAGCAGGATTTTCTTCCCCATTAAGATTTTCTGAATCTGCTCCAGGAGCTCCTCCTGCGAATATCTGTCCGCGTCCAGCCGGATCACGTCGGGCTCCCTGCGAAACCAGGTCAGCTGGCGCTTGGCATAGTGCCTGGTGTTCTGTTTGATCAGGCGCACCGCCTCCTCCAGATCCAGTCCGCCCTCCAGATACTGCAGCAGTTCCCTGTAGCCCAGTCCGTGGGCAGCCGTCATGCCCTCCCGCAGGCCTGCATCTTTCAGTCGGGCGGTCTCCTGCAAAAGCCCCTCTTCCATCATCTGGTCCACCCTGGCGTCGATGCGGCGGTAAAGCTCTGCTCTGTCCCGTTCCAGAACGAAATAGGCGTAGTTATAGGGGGAAGGCTTGCTCTTCTGCTCTCTGTTGTGCTCCGAGATGGACGAACCGTTGACCCGGGCAAATTCCAGGGCCCGCATGACCCGCTTCAGGTTGTTGGGATGGATCTGGGCTGCGGCCTCCGGGTCGGTCTCCGAAAGCATCTGGTGCAGTTTCAGGGGCTCCTCTGCCGCCAGTTCCTGCAGTTCCTTCCGGTAGGCCTCGTCCACCGCCTCCTCATTGAAATCCACGTCTTTTAACAGGGCCTGGATGTAGAAACCGGTGCCTCCCACCAGCAGCGGGATGCGTCCCCTGCCGCGGATCTCAGTGATGGCCGCCTTGGTCGCCTGCTGGAAATCATAGACGGAAAAGTCCTGATCCGGGTCCAGGATGTCGATGAGATGATGGGGCACCCCGTCCATTTCCCCGGGACTGATCTTGGCGGAGCCGATGTCCATCCCGCGGTAGACCTGCATGGAATCCGCGTTGATGATCTCCGCGCCGATGGCCTTTGCCAGCGCGATGGAAAGCCCCGTCTTCCCCACTGCCGTGGGGCCCGTCAGGATCACCAGGGGCGTCATGGCACGATCCTCTTGAACCGCTTTTCGATCTCCGCACGGGACATGAGGATGGTCGTGGGCCTGCCGTGGGGGCAGGTGTAGGGATCTTTCAGCTCCAGCAGTTCGGTGATCAGGGCCTCCGCTTCCATGGGCGTCAGGGGATCCAGCCCCTTCACCGCGGCCTTGCAGGCCATTTTGGCGATGCGGTCGTGGACCAGCCGGCTGGAGGAAGTGCCCTCCGCGGCCATCTCGTCCAGCAGTTCAAGGAAGACGTCGGCCCGGGCCAGGCTCAGCATGTTGGCCGGCACCGCATAGAGGGCATAGTCCTTGCCGCCGAAGGGTTCGATCTCAAAGCCCAGGGCTTCAAACTGTTCCCTGTGTTCGATCAGCACCGTCTCCTCCGGAGAGGATACGGTAAAGACGATGGGCGGCGCACAGAGCTGGCTTGTAACCCCCTGGCTTTCAAACTCCGCCATGAAGCGCTCGTACAGGACTTTTTCATGGGCGGCATGCTGGTCGATCATAAGGAAATCGTCCTGCAGCTGCACCAGCAGATAGGTGTCGAAGGCGATGCCCAGCAGCCTGAAATCTGCCCGGTTTGCGGGGGACAGGATGCGGTCCGCGGGAAGCTCCTGCTGTTCCGTCTGGGTGGCAAGGGGGATGGGGTCCGCCGAATGCTCTTCCGGTTTGGCGTTCTCAGCCTCTTCCTTCCTGGAGTCCTCAGCCTCTTCCTCTCTATGTAGCAGTTCCTGAGGGCCGCTGTCCTCGGCATTATGATCGCTGTTTTTGGCGCTGTAATCGCTGTTCTCCTTAAGAGATCCCGCGGGGCGCTCGTATTTGAATACGACGTCGTTATTTTCCGAAGCCGGCCCGGCAGTTCCGGGCTTTTTCCATTGTTCAGCAGAAACAGTCTCAGTGCTGACTCTGTCTTTCTCTGCTGCCTCTTTTTCCATCAGAGCGGTCTCGAAGGGCTCATGGTAACCTTCCGTCTTCCATGCCTTCTGATAGGCCGGCGCGGACTCCTCTTCCTGATCTACATACTGGATCAGTTCATTCTGAGCCAGTGCCGCTTTGACGGCAGCGATGACGGTATTCCGGACTCTCCGTTCGTCCTCAAAGCGCACTTCCAGCTTGGAAGGGTGCACATTCACGTCTATCGTCCCGGGATCGATGTCCAGGTACAGCACGGCCACCGGATACTTGTGCATCATCAGATGGCCGTAATATGCCTCCTCCAGAGCCTCCGTCAAGAGTTTGCTCTTGACGGTCCTTCCGTTGATGAAAAAGAGCTCAAAACCCCTGTTGCCCCGGGCGATGGTGGGTTTTCCGGCAAATCCGCCCACGCGGATGCCTTCCTCTTCCGCCGATACGGGGAGCAATTCGCCGGAGATGCCTCTGCCCAGCAGGGCGTAGATCACTTCCTGCAGCTTTCCGCTGCCGGTGGTCATGAATCGCAGCTTGCCGTTCAGGATCAGCCGGATGGATACTTCCGGATGGGAAAGGGCGATCTTTTCCGCCATGTCCGCGATGGCAGCGGCCTCCGTCTGATCGGAAGCCAGGAACTTTTTGCGGGCGGGCACGTGCTCGAATAGATCCCGCACCAGGAAGGTGGTGCCCGCCGGCGCGCCGATCTGTTCGCTTTCCTTTTCGATGCTGTCTTCGATCACGTAGCGCAGGCCGAAAATGCTGTCCGCCGTCCTGGTGATCAGGTCCACGCCGGCCTCGGCGGCGATGCTGGACAGGGCCTCGCCGCGGAATCCCAGGGAGCCGATGGCCTCCAGGTCCTTCGCGCTGCGGATCTTGCTGGTGCTGT
>JAGAEH010000267.1 GCA_017613225.1 Lachnospiraceae bacterium | reverse complement strand
TCTGCATGATGCCCAGGAAGTTCACCATCTGGTTGCACAGGGTGGAAAGATGGCCGGCGGGAGAGCTGGTAATCTTTCCGGGCACGCCGCCCAGGCCTTCCTTGATCAGCTGCTTCAGGCTCCAGCCCGCGCAGTAGCCGGTCAGCATGGACAGGTCGTGCAGATGCAGGGCCGCGCTGCGGTGCGCCTGGGCCACTTCATCGTCATAGACCTCGGAGAGCCAGTAGTTGGCGGTGATGGCGCCGGAGTTGGAAAGGATCAGACCGCCCACGGAATAGGTGACCGTGGAATTCTCTTTCACGCGCCAGTCGTTGATCTTCAGGTAGTTGTCCACCAGGTCCTTGTAGTTGAGCAGGGCCGAGTTGATGTTGCGGACTTTCTCACGCTGACGGCGGTACAGGATGTAGGCCTTGGCCACGTCCGCGTAGCCGGACTCGGACAGCACTTTTTCCACGCTGTCCTGGATCTCTTCCACGGTGATCTTGCCGTCTTTGATCTTGCTCTCAAAATCGGAGGTGACGTGCAGCGAGATCAGATCGATCACGCTGGGGTGATACTGCTTGTCCAGTGCCACGAAGGCTTTCGTGATGGCTGCACTGATCTTGGAGATATTGAAATCTACTACTTTTCCGTCTCGTTTTACTACCTGGTACATGATGACTCCCCTCGGTTGATATGATGAAAATGCGCCTATTTCCAGATTAAAAAGCGAACACATTCACCTTAGCACCCAAGGGGAGGACTGTCAATATCTTGTATATGATTCTTTTGAAAATTTCTATATGTTGTGTTTTTAACGAATTATCTTAATCCTTTTCTAAAGATCCACGCCGCGCAGCTGTACGTCGCCGACGTACCCGCTGGCGATCCGCGCGTATTCCTGCAGCTGCTCCGCCGATGGAGCGTGCAGGCCTTCAAAGGGCACGGTGTCCCTGTCGGTAAAGCACTGCAGGAAATACCGTTTCGCGCCTGCGATCAGCTTTCCCATCTCCTCAAAATCCGCCGCCTCGTGGAACTCCGCCACCACCGTGGTGCGGAATTCATAATCGGTGACGCCGTTCATCAGCAGGGAAATGCTCTCCCGGATGGCGTCCATGTCCAGGCGTTCCACGCCGCAGGTCACCGCGTATTTGGCCGGACTGTTCTTGATGTCCATTGCCACATAATCCGCCAGGCCCTCCTCCAGGATCTGCCTTAACAGCGCCGGATGCGCCCCGTTGGTGTCCAGCTTGACCGCAAAGCCCAGTTCGCGGATCTTTCTCAGAAGCTCCGGCAATTCCCTGTAGAGCAGGGGCTCGCCGCCGGTAAACGCCACGCCGTCCAGCAGGCCCCGGCGTTTTTTCAGGAAGGCCAGCAGTTCTTCGTCGTCCATCACCGGCTGCGCGGTGCCGTCCGCCAGCTCAAAGTTATGGCAGAAGGGACAGCGGAAGTCGCAGCCGCCCAGAAAGACGGTGCAGGCCACCCGCCCCGGAAAATCCAGAAGCGTCATTTTTTGCAGTCCATGTATCTTCATGTTTTTTCCTCCATGTAGGACGTCAGGGGATCCTTCGGCTGCGCGCGCTTTATGCGCTTCGCTCAGGATGACGATCCCCGGTTCACTCAGGACGGCAGGGGATCCTCCGGCTGCACGCGCTTTATGCGCTTTGCTCAGGATGACAGTCCCCGGTTCACTCAGGACGGCAGGGGATCCTTCGGCTGCGCGCTTTGTGCGCTTCGCTCAGGATGACAGTCCCCGGTTTACTCAGGACGGCAGACTACACCGCGGCCAAAATGTGCAGGTTGCGCAGCGCGGCATCGGCGATCCCGTCATTGACGGAATAGGCATGCTTTTCCAGATCGCCGCAGTTTGCCTTCGTCAGCCCCTGGTCCATCAGGTCATCGATGATATCCGCCGCGATGCCCTCGATCACGTCGTATTTGTCCTGCGCCAGTTCCCCGGCATTGTCCGTGGTCAGCAGATACTCCAGCAGCTCTGCCTCCAGCGAAAGCTTCGGCAGCGCCCGCAGTGCGCGGAAGCTCCATTTATAATAGGGTTGATATTGCCTGTTCAGCAGGAAGATCACCGCCATGCAGCCTTTGACGAACTCTCCCGCCGCCAGCTGGGCGGCTCCGGTCTCCCCGTGCCGGATGCACCTCAGATAGTTGTATTGTCCGGCCTGGGCCATGAGCAGCAGATTCCCCGCCAGCTTTTTGCGGCGCACGTCCTCCGGGTAGAAGGCCAGCCGCTCCCGGGCAAGTGTCATTTCCCCGCGGTTGTCAAACCAGAGCTCGCCGTTTGTGACCTCAGCCAGGCTCTGTTCCGGGAGGGAGAGCCACTGCTGCAGGGTCAGGACGCCGTCCGGTGTTCCGGTCTTTTCCGTCAAGAAGTCCGCGATTCGGATCACGCCGCGGCGGGCGCCGCCCACCGGCGCCAGCAGAGACCTGGTACAGCCGCCAAACTCCTTCGGCAGTTTGGCGTAGGCCCGTTCCAGCAAAAAGGCCGTGCGGCGGTCCACTTCCTCCTCCGAGGGCAGAAACAGGCAGAAGCCCGGTTCAAAGTCGTGGTCCCGGGAGACCTCGTCGTCAAAGCCGAAGCATTCGCTGCCGCTGCCGGTCAGTCCCGCCGCCAGCTTGGGCAACAGCTCGGGAAACTGCTCCGCGAGCATGGGCTCTCCGTAGGTTTTATAATATTCTCTTGCCAGTTCCAGGCCTTTCACTTTGTTCTCCTTTTGTTCGAGTCGGAGGATCCTTCGACTGCGCTCGCTGCCGCTCGCTCCGCTCAGGATGACAAGCTGCATCGGCTGTTCCGCCTGTCTTTCTTCCCCTTCTGTTCGAGTCAGGGGATCCTTCGACTGCGCTCGCTGCCGCTCGCTCCGCTCAGGATGACAAGCTCTCTCTGATGACAGGCGGCTCTCTCCGTCCCCCCGCTTATTCCAGTTCGTACAGTTCCTTTGAGCGGTGTTCCAGTTCCGCCGCCTCCATGAAATAGCCGTAGTAGGAGAACGCCGGCGCGCACTTTTCGCAGACGAAGGCATAGTAGCCGTCCCGCACCACGTCCTCCGAATTCAGCAGGTCCCAGGCCTGGTCCAGCAGGCCGAGCACACGGCTCTCCGCCTCTTCCGGTCCCAGCTCCGCCTCCAGGGCGTCCGCCCGGTTCAGGCAGGTGATCGCCTGTTCCAGCGCGCCCCCCGGCACCTTTTCCATGGTCTCCATGGCGCGGTCGTACAGGTCCTGCGCCTCGGCAAAACGCCCCAGGGACACGCAGGTCAGCGCCATGTTGTTGTAAAGGCCCCCCAGCAGGGAAGGGTCGGTCCGTTCACTGTTTTCATAGATCACGCGGGCCTTTTCGAAAAGCTCCATGGCCCGCCCGTTTTCTCCAAAGGCATTGCAGGCGGTCCCCGCGTTGGTGTAGGTGGTGGCGGCGCTGACGGTGCCCTCAAAACCCAGGGCTTCCAGCAGCTTCAGCGCTTCCCCCACGTTTTCCAGGGACTTTTGCCTGTCCCCCACCTTGCGGTAGTGCCCCACCATCTCGTTGCGGATGGTGAGCTGGCCCTGCAGATCATTGCCCAGTTTTGCTTCTTCCAGCCAGTATTTCAGATGCCGCTCCACACCCGCGTAGTCGCGGCGGCTCATGTAATCGTTCACTTTCTCCACGATGCGCTGCTGCGGCACCGGCCGGATCTCCGGCTCCGCGCCGTAGGGCTCGCCGCACAGAACGCAGTTCGGCTCCAGGTAATCGGCCGGCCCGATGGGCCCTTTTCCGTTATTCATGGTATATCCTCCGTACTTTTCCTTCGTGTTCCATCCGCTTTTTTTCTCGCACAACCCTTTCGCAATCTGCTATAATGGTGTCAGAGCAAAACAGGAGGTCTTCCGCATGATAGCCGTCCCTATTTCTATCGTAGTACTCTTCATCCTTCTGGGCGTCATCTTATCCATGGGAAAAGGCGCCTCGCTGATCGCTGGCTATAATACCGCCTCAGAGGCGGAAAAAGCCCGAATCGACGAAAAGAAGCTCTGCAAATATGTGGGCCGGCTGATGTTCGTCCTGGCGGGCTGTCTGGCGCTCCTGGCCCTCTCGTTCTATCTGAAGTCCAAAGCCCTGGAGTGGACCGGCCTCGGCCTGTTCGTGGCCTCGATCCTGGGGGGCATCTTCTATATCAACACCGGCGGCCGCATCCAAAAGGTTCAGAAAGACGATCTGGAAGAGACCGCCCGCCGCGCGGAAGAAGAATATCACCAGAACCATCCGGACAAAGGAGATCCCTCATGATAAAAGAGATCCTGACCCTGGGCGATCCCAGACTCTATGACATCAGCGCACCAATTACGGAGGCCGACCGCGCGGACGTACCCGGCTGGGTCACCGACCTGCACGATACGCTGATGGCCTACCGCGAAAAGTACGGCGCGGGCCGGGCCGTGGCGGCCCCGCAGATCGGCGTGTTCAAGCGCCTGCTCTACGCGTACATGGACCGTCCCTATGTGTTCATCAACCCCGTACTGACCTTTCCGGACGACGAGACCTATGTCCTGCTGGACGACTGCATGTCCTTCCCGGGCCTGATGGTCCGGGTGGAGCGGCACCGCCGCGCGGACATCGCCTACCTGGACGAGAACTTCACGCCCCGGACGCTGCGTCTGGAGGGTGATTTCTCCGAGCTGATCCAGCACGAATACGACCACCTGGACGGCATCCTGGCCACCATGCGGGCGGTGGACAACAAGTCCTTCATCCTGGGTCAGATGAAGCGGGACTTCGGCTGAGCTCCTGCGGCTTACCTGACGACGGCAAAGAAGATCAGCGGCTCGTCGCCGTTGTTGATCATGGAGTGGCTGTGTCCCTTGGGGCAGTAATGGCAGTCCCCTGCCTCGGCATGCTCCCTGCCTTTGTCGTAGATGTAGTCCGCCCTGCCCTGGACGATGTAGATGATCTCGCTGTTCGTCTCGTGAGTATGCAGGCCGATGGAACATCCCGGTTCCAGTTTGCCCAGCATGATCTTGCCGTACTCATCATCAAAGGCGCGGAGCAGCGTCTCGCCAAGGCCTCCCTTGAACTGGGGGTTTGCCTTTTCTTCCATGTCTATGAACTTAATGATCATCGCTCTTCTCCTTCTTAATTAATATTGATATCCTTTTTTTGGTCAATTCTCTTTTCCGATCCCGAACTTCGCGCGGATAAAGTGCCGGTATTCCGGATGATCCGCAGCATTTTTATACTCTTCTTCCATCGTCCGGCGGTTCCAGTCCATCCATTTCGGGTTCTGGACTGCCTCTTCATAACGCAGGATGCGGATCAGGCCGGCCGTCTCTGCCTTCAGGATCTCCTCATAGGCGTCCGGAATGAACTCGCAGCCGGACACCGCCACCGGTTCCGACGCCGTGACAGACCAGGGAATGTCAGAAAGTGGAGCAAAGATCTCCTCCTTCTGCGCGGTCTCCGCCGAATAGATATATCCCGGAATGCCCTTGTAGGTCTGCGCCAGAGCGTCCGGATAGTATTCCTCCAGCCGCAGCCGCCCATCCGGGTCAAAGCCGTAGGGCCCCCACTTCTGCCAGGGACCGTTCCAGGCAAAGCCGGTCTCCCGGCAATGCTTTTCTATCGCATTACTGAGATAGACCAGCACATTCTCTCGCTTTTCGGAGAAATACACCCGCGGAACCCCGTGGTTGGAAACACGTGGTTCCAGCACCGTCAGTCCCTTCGTCTGTGACGCATGATACAGGATCATATCTCTTCTCCGATAAACTGCCTTACGGCCAGCGTTCCAGGATCGCCGCAATCTCGTCCAGATCGATCTGCAGTTCCCCGTTGTAGATCGCCACTCCCAGTTTGCCGCTCAAAGGATGGATCCTGCCGATGGGGTCGTCCTTCAGGTAGATGAACACGCTGCTGCGCTTCGGATCGACGATCCAGTACTCCCGCACGCCGGATTCCATGTATTTTTTCCGCTTGATGACCGTATCCTTTTTATCCGAAGAGGGAGAGATGACCTCCACAACGAAATCCGGCGGTCCGTACAGGCCATCTTCCCTGGACTTTTCCTCGTCGCAGCTGATAAAGAGATCCGGCACAAGGTAGTTTTTCTTATAATCCTTCAAAAACACTCCTGCCCCGGCAATAAATGCCTCGCAGTTTCCGCCCTTTCTCTTTATATGATCTCTTACCTGATCATACAAAGCCTGTATGATCCGCGCATGATTCATCCGCGGCACGGCCATGTCGTAAAGCACGCCGTCGATCAGTTCCACCCGGGGCCATTCATCCAGGTCTTCCAGGTCGTCCACCGTGTATTCGCCCTGCTGCTTGACCGGCAGCCCGTAAGAGATCGCCGTTTCACAGAGCAGGCTGCCCTCCGGCAGAGCTTTGCCGTTCCCGATGTATTCCCGGTTCTTCAGGCCATAGCTTCGGCTGTCCTTTTCAAAAAACTCCTCCAGCGCCCGGACCGTCGCCCTGCGCGGGGTCTCCGTCTGCCCGGAGAAGATCTTGGTCAGCGTTCCGATGGGAAGGCCTGTGCCTTCGGCGATGTCCATCACGCTGTAGCCCCGCTCTTTTTTGATCCGTTTCATTTCCTCAATGGTCATGACGCACCTCCTGTTTATGGCACGATCTTACCATTATTTTACCATCATGTCAACCGCAATTTATCCGTTTATTGTTCGTTTTGTCCTAATAATTCCCGCGGATCGACCGCTTTTCTTCCTATTATAATATGTCTTCCTCCAGGCCGGCGCCCCGCAGCTTCCAGGCGATCCCCTTCGCGGCCTGATACCGGGCCTCATGGGCAGCCATCGCCTCCAGCGAGGCGCACTTTTCCCGGCTCTTCGCGAAGCGTTCCTCCAGGGATACCCGCCGGTCTTCCTGCACCAGCTTGTCCGCGTAATACAGCAGCTCCGCCTCGGTCAAAGGAAGACCCGGCTGCCAGACCGCCGGATCGTGATGCATCGCCACCGGCACGGTCAGCTCCTTATAGCCTTCTCTTTGCAGATACTCCGCCGCGTCCCCGGGATGGCTCTTTCCGTTTGCCCGCTTGATATCGTGCAGGAGCGCCCCGTACCACAGCACCCGGGGATCGATGCGGCTGTCCTGTACTTCAACCGTTTCCGGCAGTCCGCCTGCCTTCGCTGCGGCAGGATCCGCGCCGATCAGCTCCATGGCCGTCTCCGCCACTTTGATCATGTGGGCCCTCTGCGCCTGAGTCACTCCGCAGTCTTCCCAAACATGTTCCGCCACGTCCCAGCCCAGGGTCTCCAGAGGCCTGCAGCCGTATCGCCTGACCTGCAGCGGCCCTCCCGGCTCCTCCTGGGAGAGCTCCGTCAGCCCCAGATAGGGAATGAAAAGATCGAACTGTTCGTCCACGTCCTTTCCGGTGAGGAAACACAAAAACGTGCGGATCACGCCGGCATGGGCCACCACCAGCAGATCTCCCTCGTTTTCCCGCAGGATCTTGTAAAAGGCCTTCTCAAAGCGCCTGCCTGCCTGTTCCAGGGACTCCCCGCCGGGGAAACAAAACCGCCCCAGGGCGTGAACGCGCGCCTCATCCTGCTCCGGAAAGCGTTCGTGGATCACCGAATAGGGAAGATCCTCCCACTCTCCCGTGCTCACCTCCATCAGACCCGGAACGCTGACGGTCTTCGGCACCGGCGGCTTCAGCCGCGCCGTGATCAGCTCCGTGGTCCTCCGGGTGCGGATCAGCGGGCTGGTAAAGATCCCGCTCACCTGCCTGTCTTTAAAGAAACGCGCCATGCAGCGCGCCTGCCATTCGCCCTCCGCCGAAAGGCGGCGGTCCGTCTGCCCCATGCAGACGCGGCCCTTCAGTTCTCCGAAATCCACGGCGCCGTGCCGTACCAGCCAGATCGTTCTCACTTTTATTATTCTCCGTTTTCTTTATTTTCAAAAGCCCCGCCGGCCTCCGGCAGCGAAACGCTCTGCTTTTCTTTCCCGGCCCTTTTTCTTTTGCCGGTCAGGGACTTGCCCAGCCGCCACAGAGGCAGCAGATACAGGTAGAAGGCAAAGAGCATCGCTCCTGCCGAAGCCCCCACCGCTGCCAGGGGAACGCTGCCCGCGATGCACCAGGGGATCAGCGGGGAGACGATCTCCGCCGAGTCCTCCAGGTCCAGCGCCAGTTCCTTTTCATCCTGATACCGGTCTTTGCAAAGCTGGTTCGTCAGCAAAATGGTCAGCGTCTGATTGCAGGCCACCACGCAGGTGGCGATGGAAGTCGCCAGCATCGCCGCGTAAGACGTGCTCTTTTCCGCCACCCGGTCCACCAGGGTCTTGACGCCGTCCAGCAGACCGGTCTCCTGGAAGAGACCGGAATAGGAGGAGGAAATGCTCACGATGCCGGCCACCCGGACCATGGACAGGATCCCTCCGCCGGTCAGCATGGCCTTCAGCGCCTCCGCCTCCGGCTCAAAGCCGGTAAAGGCCATTTTCAGCAGCTCCGCCGGCGCCGTACCCTGTAAAAAGATGCAAATGGGTATGGCCGCCAGAATGCTGGCCCCCATGGAGATCTTCACGTTCACGCGGCAGGCCGCCAGCGCCAGGATCACCGCCGCCGGCACGAAAGCCAGCCAGTGCAGGGAAAACTCCTGTCCGAACAGGGCCTTCAGATCGGGTGCCTCCCCCGCGCCGCTCACGGCAAAGCCCAGCAGGGCATAGAGAAGGCCGGCAGCCAGAAAGGGGATCAGCGCGGACTTTACCATCCGGCGGATGTTGCCGTAGATATCGGTCTTCGTCACCGCCGCCACCAGCAGCGCGCTGGTGGACACCGGCGAACAGCGGTCGCCGAAATAGATGCCGGAGAGCACCGCGCCGCCCATCATCACCGGATCGACTTTCATGGACGCCCCGATGGTGGCGCAGATCACGCCCATGGTGGCCGCCGTCCCGAAGGAAGTCCCGGTCAGCATGGAGACCAGGCAGTTCAGCAGAAAAGTCATCAGCAGAAAGACCTTCGGACTGATCAGCACGCCTGCCGTGCTGACGATCACCGGGATAGTCCCCGAAGCCCGCCAGAATGCCGTCAGGATCCCGATCAGAACAAAGGTGATCAGAATGTTGCGGATGGTCTTCACCCCCCGCAGGGCGATCTTTGCCAGTTCCTTCCAGGCAAATCCCTTGTGCCTGCCGTAGAGCAAAAACAGCACAAGGCCGAACCCCAGGGCGTAGAGGATCGACCAGTCCAGTATCAGACAGAGCAGAAGCGCTGCGCAAAATAGTCCCAGCGTCAGCGCTTCCATCAGGTGTCCTTCCGCTCGTAGGCGATCAGCACCTTGTCCCGGTAGACCAGGTCTTCCCTGGCCGCGAATCCCAGGTGCTCCCAGAAGGCATTTCCCTCTTCGTTGCGTTTAAACACCACAAAGTTGACCTTGACGATGCCCTCCGCTTTCATCGCTTCCAGCACGGCGTCGATCAGAGCCCTGCCGATCCCCTGCCGGCGGAGGTCCTGCCGCACCGCGGCGTGGGAGATATGCCCCCGGCGGCCGTCGTGTCCCCCCAGGATCGCGCCGATCAGGACGCCGTCTTCCTCCGCCACAAAGCAGGTGTGGGGGTTTCTCTTTAAATACTTTTCGATCCCCTCCCGGGAATCGTCCGCGCTGCTTAAGCCCATGCCCTTGCAGGATTCCCAAAGGGCATAGACTTTATCATAATCTTCAATTTTCATCGGACGGATGATCATGCCGCTCTCCTTTTCGGGCCGGCCCGCTTTTTGTTCCGCGGTCCCGGGACCCATCTGCCTTATTATCGCATCAAACGGGCTTCCTGTCACGAAAAACCTTGACCGCCGCGGGAAACTATTTTATAAAGGTAAACAGCATCTGCCCGGAGAGTATTATGACGCAGCAAAGCAACACCAGAAAAGCAACCCTCGCAGCCCTTTGTGCCTGCGTTATTTTCGGCTTCAGTTTCATGGCCTCGAGGATCGCCATGGCCCACACCACGCCGAACATGCTGCTTTCCCTGCGCTTTGTGGCCGCTCTGCTGATCATGTCCCTGCTGATGCTCTTCGGCGCCGGAAGGCTGAAACTGAAGGGCAAGCCCCTGGGCCGCTTCCTGCTGCTGGGCCTCTGCCAGCCCGTCATCTATTTCATCGGCGAATCCAACGGCATCAAATTCACCAATTCGTCCTTTTCCGGCATCATGATCGCCCTGATCCCGGTCATCACCGCGCTGCTTTCCGCCGTTCTTCTGCACGAACAGCTGAAACTGAAGCGGATGATCTGGATCCTGTGCTCCCTGACCGGCGTGGTGCTGATCTCCCTGACCCAGGAGGGCGGGGCCATCCAGTTCAAAGGCATCCTGTTTCTGCTTCTGGCGGATCTGGCCGCTGCCATGTTTACGATCCTCAGCCGCTCCCTTTCGGACGATTTCACGCCCTTTGAGCGGACTTACGTCATCATGCTGATGGGAAGCCTCTTCTTTACCGGTTTTGCCGTTGTGGAAGAGGGGGACAATTACGCCGCGGCGCTGCGGGCCGCCGTCACCGATCCGAACGTGCTGCTGCCGGTGCTGTACCTGTCCGTCCTCTCCTCCGTGGTGGCCTTTTTCTGTCAGAACTACGCTGCCACCTACCTGCGGGCCGCGCAGGTGGTGACCTTTACCAACATCACGCCCATCGTCTCGGTACTGGCCGGCACGCTGCTGCTGGGCGAGCCCTTCTCCCTGATCCACATTCCCGGCATCGTGCTGATCCTGCTGGGCGTCTACATGGTCAACAGAAACGAATGAAGAGAGAGACTGCCGCCAATTTCATAAAAGGCGCGAAGCACGGTCTGCCCATCGGGCTGGGCTATTTTGCCGTGTCCTTTTCCCTGGGCATCACCGCCCGCAACGCCGGGATGACCGCCTTCCAGGGCCTGATGATCAGTCTGCTGAACAACGCCTCCGCCGGGGAATACGCCGGGATCTCGGCCATCCGCACCCAGGCGCCTTACCTGGAGCTGGTCTTTTTGATCCTGATCACCAATGCCCGCTATTTTCTGATGAGCTGTGCCTTAAGCCAGCGGCTGGCGCCGGGGACGCCCTGGTATCACCGCATGCTGATCGGCTTTGACATCACCGACGAGATCTTCGGCATCGGCGTGACCCACCCTTATCCGCTGCCGCCTGCCTACATGTACGGCGGCTTTTCCACCACCATCCCCATGTGGGCCCTGGGCACCATGTTCGGCGTGATCGCCGGCAACATCCTGCCCGCCGTGGCCGTCACTGCCCTGAGCGCCGCGATCTACGGCATGTTCATCGCCGTGGTGATCCCGCCCGCCAGAAAGGATCGCGTCATCCTGATCCTGGTGGCCATAAGCTTCGCCGTCAGCGGCCTTGTCTCGCTGATCCCGCTGTTTGCCGGCATGTCCGAGAGCCTGCGGATCATCCTGCTGACGCTGGTGATCTCCTGCGCCGCGGCCCTGATCCGGCCGGTCACGGAAGAACAGGAGGGCCGCGCATGAACACCCACGTCTGGAGCTACATCTTTGTCATGGCCGCGGTCAGCTACCTGATCCGCGTGCTGCCCATCACGCTGATCCGCAGACAAATAAAGAACCGATTCATCCGATCGGTCCTCTATTATCTTCCTTATGTGACGCTGTCCGTGATGACGGTCCCCGCCATCTTTTCCATTCATGAAAACCCCGTCTGCGGCGCGGCGGGCCTGGTGGCCGGCCTCATCACCGCCTGGACCACCCGCAACCTGTTTTTGACCGCTCTCGGCGCCTGCCTGGCCGTCCTCGCGGCGGCGCTGATCGTGTGAGCCGGGCTTTGTCCCTCTGTGCTGCGGAAAAGAATGAGCAGCATTTGACAAAAGCCCTTGACGAAGCAACGGGCAGATAGGTCCTTCCCTCTAGGGATGGCTCTCACTAAACTCGGGCGATACTCGCCCTTGTTAAGTGTTCGCCTTTCCTCGGACTGTTTGAGCGCAGCGAGTTCCGCAGGAAGGACCGTGTCCATCTGCACGGAAGCGGAGTCTAGTCGCTTTTGTCCTCGCTGCGAATCTTCCGCGGCGCAGAGGGGCCAGCCCTTGCATCCTCACTTCTGCAGCGCCGTCAGCCACTCCTTCAGCGCCTTTGCAACCATATCCAGATGCAGATCGTAGCAGTGGGTGTCCTCGGGGATCGGCACATAGGTGCAGTCCGGATACATCTTCGCCAGTTCGATGGAATCTTCCACGGGAACGCT
>JAGAEH010000266.1 GCA_017613225.1 Lachnospiraceae bacterium | reverse complement strand
GCTAACACAAAAGGACCGTCCCTGTGTGTTCTGTGTGTTCCTGTGTGTTCACCGAAGGACCTGCAGAGTCCTCATGCCGAGTCCGGCCGCCTTTTCCACCGCGTCCGCGCCGATGCGCTCTCCGGGTACTAAAAATGGAATGCCCGGCGGGTATTTCCAACCATAGTCCGCGCTGATCCAACCCGCCGCTTTCTTAATGGGGCAGATCACCTTTGGCAGGCGGGACGCCTCCCAGGGCTCCATCACTTTTTCCGGCAGGGCCGGGGCAGGATGGCTTACGGGCTCGTAGGGCGGCAGCAGTCTGTCCTCCATCATGAGGGCGAAGGACAGCTGTTCCATGCTGTCGTAATCGTCGCCCATGCCTGTCAGAAACAGCACTGCATCGTTCACCGCCATCTCCGCTTCGATGCTGTATTCCTCCCGCAGGCGCTTCATCCACTGTTCCCCCGGGATCCCCGAGGCGATCAGCAGTTTGGAGCCGTCGTCCGTCATCCGCAGCTTCAGGCCCGGCAGGCGTTCGATGCTCCTCCACAGCTCCACGTTCCGGCGGATCCAGGCGTCTGCCTCTTCCTCGCCGCGTTTTTTCACGTAGTCGATGGCCTTTTCCGCCGCCGCCATCAGTAAAAAGGAGGGGCTGGAGGTCTGGAACATCAGCAGTTGGCGCCGCAGTTCGTCCGCGGAAAGGAGGCTGCTGCGGCAGTGCACCACCGCGGTCTGGGTGGGGCTGGGAAGGGTCTTGTGCAGGCTCTGGACCACGATGTCCGCGCCGCAGTCGATGGCGCTGTCGGGAAAGCCCGGCAGGCCGAAATGGGCCCCGTGGGCCTCGTCCACGATCAGGGGGATGCCCCGGGAATGGCAGATCTGCGCGATGGACCGGATGTCGCTGACGTCCCCTTCATAGGTGGGGGACGTGATCACCACGGCGGCTGGCAGATCCTGTTTTTTCAGCTCTTCCTCCGGCGGAAACGCCCACTCCAGCTCAGGAAACGCGCGGAGCTTCTTTTCCCGCTCCGATTCCGTCACCTTCAGGGCTTCTTCCACCGTCCCGGGCTGCACCCGGCTGAAAATGCCGAATTCTTCGTCCCAGTCCGGCATCAGATACCGCACCCGGGCGCCGCAGATCTCCGCCGCATGGTACACGGATCTGTGGCAGTTCCGGCCCATCAGCAGCAGGTCCCCCGGACGTACGGCGGTCCGCACCGCGGCAAGAATGCCCCCGGTGCTGCCGTTCACGCTGAGGAAGGACCTGACGCCGGGGCGGCAGTCCACCTCCACCAGGTCGTCGAAACCTTCGATCTCCGTGACGTCATAGGCTCCGCCCAGCTCCTTCAGCCAGGGGTAGCTTACGGTATTGCGCTTATGCCCCGGCATGTGCATGGGCAGCACGCCCCGGTCGGCATATTCTTTCAGCCGGTCTAAAAGCAGTTTCTTATCTTTCATTTCTTTCTTGCCAGTACTTTTTCCGTCAGCAGCAGGAAGCCGCTGTAGGCGAACAGCAGGCCCCCGGCTATGATCAGCATCACGATGATGGTCTCCGCTTTCAGCGGGACCAGGGCAAAGAAGCCGCCGAAGAACCGCACGGCGACCCAGACGCAGGCGATCATCACCGCGTAGAGCACGATTTTGATGGTATTGAAGGGCAGGCAGACCTTGAACAGCACCAGGAAGTTGGTGAAGATCATCAGAAGCATGGCGACGGTGCCCACGGTCTGCCGGTCGATGCCGAAGTGGCCGAACAGGACCGTCACCGTCACGATGGCCAGGGCGTTGGTGGCCGCGCCGGGCACGGCCTTTCTAAGTATGTTTTTCAGGAAGTT
This sequence comes from Lachnospiraceae bacterium, assembly GCA_017613225.1. GTDB lineage: Bacteria > Bacillota > Clostridia > Lachnospirales > Lachnospiraceae > UBA3774. The sequence continues at coordinate 4,502 of JAGAEH010000266.1, read as the reverse complement.
TCCTTCCACTCTTTCCGTATTGGGCAGCAGGGCCAGCACCACCGACGGCGCGCCGATGGTGAAAGTGCTGATCAGCGTCAGCTGGATCGGGATCAGCGGATAGGCAATGGGCGCGAAGAGGAAAAAGAGCATCGCGAAGGCGGAAAACAGTGTCTTGGACAAAAACAGGGCCGAAGACCGCTGCAGGTTGTTGATGCACTGGCGTCCCTCCGCCACGATGGCGGGCATGGAGGCAAAGTCCGAATCCATCAGCACGATGCGGCTCACGTTGCGGGCCGCGTCGCTGCCCGCCGCCATGGCCACACCGCAGTCGCTCTCCTTCAGAGCCATGACGTCGTTGACGCCGTCGCCGGTCATGGCCACGGTGTGGCCCTCTGCCTTCAGCGCCTTGATGAACTGGAATTTCTGCCAGGGATTGACGCGCCCCAGGATCGTGGTCTTTTTAATGGCCTCCGCGCACTCCTCTTCCGTCTCCAGGAAAGCCGCGTCGCCGCTGTTTTCCCAGCCGGTCATCCCCGCCTCTTTGGCGATGCGGGAAACGGTGACAGGATCGTCGCCGGAGATCACCTTCAGTTCCACGCCCTCCTGACCGAAAAAGGAAAGGGTGTCTTTGGCGTTGGGCCGGACTTCGTCGGTAAAGTAGAAGAAGGCCAGGGGACGGATGTCCGCAGGGATGCCTTCATGGGCATCCTCCTGACTGGACGCGGCCAGCATCAGCACCCGCAGGCCGTCCTGCCTGGCCTGCTCGCTGTTCTCGCTGATCAGCTGCGCGTATTTGACGTTCCCGCGGAAAAGAGAGGAGGACGAACCCAGATAATAGGTGCCCTCGTTCTGCACGGAGACGCCGCTGTATTTGCGGGAGGAAGAAAAGGGAATGCGGAAGATGACGTTCCAGCCGGACAGGGCAGGCTCTTCCGCGGCCAGCAGGGCCTTTGCGGTGGCGTTGGCGTCCCCCAGCTCCTGCATGACCGTCTTGGCGATGGAGATACAGCCGGCCTCGTCCGTTTCGCCCACGGCTTTCACGGACTGCAGGCGGATGTCGCCGGTGGTGATGGTGCCGGTCTTGTCCAGGCACAGCACGTCCACCCGGGCCAGGGTCTCGATGGCATACATCTCCTGGATCAGAGCGTGATAGCGGCTCAGTTTGATGGCGCCTACGCTCATGGCCACGCTGGTCAAAAGCACCAGGCCTTCCGGGATCATGCCCACCAGGCCGGCGATGGTGGAAATGGCGGCCTCGTGATATGGCATCTTTGTAATGAGCAGGGTCTTGAGAAACAGGGCAAGGCCCAGGGGAATGATGGTAAAACTGACAAAGCGGATGATCTTGTTCACCCCGGTCACGATCTCCGAATCGGGCCTCTTGTAGTACTTGGACTGGGCCGTGATCCTGGCGGCGTAGCTGTCGGTGCCCACCCGGACCGCCCTGGCGTAGCAGGGGCCGGATACGATGAAGCTGCCGGAGATCAGATCGTCGCCGATCTGCTTTTTCACAGGATCCTGTTCGCCGGTCATCAGGGATTCATTGGCTTCGCACTCGCCGCTCACCACCACGGCGTCGGCGCCGATCTGCATGCCGGCTCCCAGATACAGGACGTCGTCCAGCACGATCTCGTCCAGGGGGATCTCCTGTTTTTCCCCGTCCCGGACCACGGTGGCCTTCGGGGCGGTGATCAGCGCCAGCTTGTCCATGAGGCGCTTGGCCCGCAGCTCCTGGACCGTGCCGATCAGAGCGTTGAAGATGACCACGATCATGAACAGGGCGTTCTTGGGGGAATGTACCAGGAATACCACAATAAATGCCAGGGCCAAGTTCAGCGCATTAAAAGGAGTGACCAGATTGGTCCGCAGCACATCAGAAAAACTCTTGGTGCGTACCTCCTGGCCACGATTGATCTTTCCTTCGCGGATCCGCTCCGCGACTTCGGCTTGTGTAAGGCCTGAGATCTTGGTCAAAACCGGTCACTCCGTATCGTTGTCGTTATCAGCCTGCCGTCTGGCTCTCCGTTTCGGACTCTTCGGCGGAAGGGGCCTCGGTGTCGGACTCGGTCTCAGCCGCGGTCGGGGCGACATAGATCATCTCGCCGGTGCTGACTTCCAGGTCGCTGAAGCAATCCTTGACTTCAAATGCCGGCACGTCATTCATCCATTCCTTGTAGATGCCGTTGAAATGCTCCACGCGCTGCTCGTCTTCCAGGTCCGCGCGCTTTTCGGCGGAGGCTTCCTCGTCGTGATCAGACTCGCAGTAGACCACGTACCAGGCAGAGCTGCTCTCGCTCTCCACATGCTCCATGACGATCTCGCCGGTCTTTAAGGTCTTGCCGATGCGGGCGGCGTCCGCCGTGGGAGACTCGTCGGAGAGCAGGTAGCTCTCCACAGTGGTGGAGCCGCCGTACTGGGTCAGGGTGTCTTCCATCTTTTCGCCGTCTTCCTTGACGTGCTTCACGATGTACTCGGCCTCGGCCTTGGCGGCGTCGACGCCATCGTCGTCCGTGTCATCCGCGATGCGGACGTAGCGCACTGTGTAGACTTCGCAGTCCTTGTCTTCCACGCTGACGGTGGCGGTATTCTTGACGGCGTCAAAGACTTTCATGGCCAGCGCGTTGTTGGTGAACCACTGGGTCAGCTGCTCCTCGGTGACCCTGGCGTATTTGAAGAAATCTTCCGTATAGTTGGCAAAGAAGTCTTCCACTGCCTTCTTCACGGTCTCCTTGTCCTCGTCGGTCAGGGCGGCCTTGTATTCCTCCGCGTGGTTCATGAGGATGCGGGTCTCCAGCAGTTCGTCCATGACCTGCTCCTTCAGGGACGTGGCCATGGTCTTGTCCGAGCTGCTGCCTGCGGGCGCCGCCCACATGTTGGCATAGCCCATGTACTGGTAGTACTGCCAGTAATAGGACTCCAGGTTCCACTGGTTGTAGCGCAGGAAGAAGTTGGCTTCATCCAGGTATATGGTGTCATCGCCGATGGTGGCAGCGACCTGGCTGCTGTAATTGCCGGGATCCACATTTGCGGCGCCGCAGCCCGTAAAAGCGGAGACCGCCAGGATCAGTGCCAGCACTAACGCGATGATGCTTGATGTTCTCTTCATAATGTCCTCCAAAATTGGTGCGATATTCAAACTGAAATATTATAGATGATTTCCCCCGACTATTCAAGGACTCAATTCACTTTCGGGGCGGATTTCACAAAGTTTTCTTTAATATAAGCGGGTTCCCGCCTTCGCTTTACGCGTTTTTCTTACGGGATGAGGCCAGAGGCTCTCCTGCCTTCAGCTTCCGGTACACCGTAAAGTACATGGTGATGAAGCAGGCGCAGCCGCCTATCACGTCGGAGACCGGCTCCGCCGCCACCACGCCGAATACGGGCGGGGTGATGAAGTGCGGCAGGATGAAGATCAGCGGCGTCACGATGACGATCTTGCGCAGCATGGAGAAGAACATGCCGTGTTTTGCCATACCCAGGGAAAGGAAGGTGTTCTGGCCGATGGCCTGCAGCGCCATGAACACGTGCATGGAATAGTAGGTGCGCACCACGGCGGGGCCGATCTCCATCAGTTCAGGATCACTGTTGAAAATGGAAAGCAGCGCCTTCGGAAACAGCGTGATGATCAGCCAGACCACGGTGGAATAGATGACGGAAAACCATCCCAGGAAGCGGATGGCGCCGCAGGTCCTGTCGTAGAGCTTCGCGCCGTAATTGTAGGAGATGACCGGGCCGGCGCCGCGGGTCATGCCCTGCAATCCCATGTTCAGCATCTCGCGGATGGACAGGATCACCGTCATGGCGGTCACGTAGATGTCGCCGCCGTGGATCTGCAGGTTCTTGTTGTACATAGCGGAGACCATGCCCGTGGTGGCGGACATGATGAACGGGGTAAGCCCCAGGCTCACGATGCGCTTGATCACCGGGAAGGACAGCTTCATTTGGGAGAGCCGCAGCCGGACCGGGACTTTTTTGCCGGTCAGGAAGCGGATCACCCAGACGGCGGAGACCAGCTGGGAAAGGATGGTGGCCAGTGCCGCGCCTACCACGCCCATGTCCATGCCAAAGATGAAGATCGGGTCCAGGATGATGTTGGTCACCGCGCCGATGGCCACGGACAGCATGCCGATGGTGCCGAAGCCCTGGGCGTTGATAAAGGTGTTCATGCCGATGGACAGCATGGAGAAGAGCGTGCCCAGCACGTAGACGCTGATGTACCGGTCGGCATATCCGTAGGTGGCGTCGCTGGCGCCGAACAGGTAAAGGATCGGGCGCTTGAAGGCGAACACCGCCGCCATGATCACAAAGGACAGAAGGACCATCATCCCGCAGGAGTTGCCCATGATCCGGCCGGCGCTCTCGTCATCCCCCTTGCCCCGGTCCATGGCGAACAGGGGCGAACCGCCCTGGCCGAACATGTTGGTAAAGGCAGTGATGATGGTGATCAAAGGGAAGGCCACGCCCACGCCGGTCAGCGCGAGCTTGCCTTCCCCTTCGATATGCCCCAGGTAGATGCGGTC
>JAGAEH010000265.1 GCA_017613225.1 Lachnospiraceae bacterium | reverse complement strand
CTCCCGCGTCCAGGCGGTACAGCCACTGCCGCAGATACTGCAGGTAAGTGAGCCGTCCTCCGCTGCCGTCGGCCTGTTCCGGCACGGCGCCGCCGTTTAAGAGCTCTCCGACGTCCCGGATGGCTGCTTCTCTGGCCAGGTCCTCCGGAAGCGGCAGAGGCGGCCCCGGGTCTTCCGGCTCCGGATCGTCGGCTTCCCCGCCTTCGTGCGGCGGACTTTCCTCCTCACCCTCCGGCTCCGGATCCTCTGTTCTTTCCTGCCCGATACCATCGGGGGTATTTTCCCGCGGATCGGACCGTCCTTCCTCCAGGGCCTCCGGCTGCCGAGCGCGAAAGTATTCCAGATACAGCGCGTATCTTGCCTCGTAGATCCTTCTCTGCACCTCCAACAGGCAGGCGGTCTTTCCCACCGCCCCCGTGACGCAGTGCTCCAGCTGGCAGCCGGCGGCGCCTTCATCCGTCAGCGCGGAGAATTCCCGCATGAGATACTCCACCAGCGCGATCTTTGTCTGCCCGAAACCGGCCGCCCCTGCCTCCGCCGCGGCGATCCGCGCCGCCTCCATGCGGCCCGACTCCTGCATGTAGGCCCCTACGGCCTGCAAAAAGACCCGTCCTCCCTCCTGATCGGCGGTCCGCACTGCCGAAGCCTCTGTAAAGATCAGCTTCAGTCCCAGCAGATCTCCGCTGTTTCCGTCCGGGGACTGGGTGTTCCGGATCGCGTAGGTCTTGGCGGTCTCCTCCAGCTCCCGCAAAGGCTCTTCCGCCGCGCAGACGAACAGCAGCCCGTAGCGCTCGTACAGCGGCCTGTCGTAGCCGGCAAAGACCGACTGCACCGCGGCGTCCGCGGCCAGCTGTCCCCGAAGGCGCAGGCCTTCAAAGCGGGCGCTCTCCAGGCAGGTGGCAAAGACCGTCAGGATCACCGGAAGGACCAGGCTCAGGAACACGGTGATCACGCCGTCTGCTTCCGGTCTGCCCCGCGGGAAGGGACCGTTCATCGCCTTATCCCGGCCCCCTGTTATTCTTTTTTTCAACAGCCGGTCATCCATAGATGGATTCGGCCTTGTCAGCGATGCTGCCGAAGATACTGTTGACCAGCGCCGTCAGCTCGTCGCGGAATATCACCACCAGAGCGATCAAAACCACCAGAATCAGGATGACTTCCACCACTCCGATCGCGTTTTCTTCTTTATTTGCGATAGATTTCTCCATTTTCTTCTCCTTCCCGGGAAGGATGGTCCCCGCCGGATCCAGCCTTCGCTTTGCTCGTCTTCGTCAAATTCCGCCCTTCTTTTCCTCACCAGGTCAGAAACGCGGGCAGCACCAGTACCGCCAGGATCAGGGCGAACAGCAGGATCATGGGGAGCAGCAGCCTGGCCGTCAGGGTCTCCCCCTGGGTCCGGATCTCCTCCAGCCGCGTCTGTTCCGCTTCCTCCGCCTCCAGATTCAGGGCGTCGCACAGGTCCTCCCTGCCGCCCCGGGCCGCGCCGATCAGCAGACCGCACAGCCTCATGTAACGGATGATGCCCAGCCGGTCGGAGAAGCCCAGCAGGGCGTCCCGCTCCGATTCGCCTTCCTGCATGTGGCGGTCGGCCAGGGCCATCTCCTCAAAGAGCGCCTGCCTGTGGCCCGTCCGGCGCTTCTTTTCCATGTAATTCGTCACCATCCGGTGCCAGGCGCTGCGGACGGAATAACCCGCCGTCAGCAGCACCGCCAGTTCCCGTACCATCTCCGGAAAACGGTCCAGCTCCTCTTTGGCGGCGCGGGCTGCATCCTCCTTTTCCTTTGCGTCGCTGCGGATCACCGGAGCCAAAAGGGCCAGGATCAGAAACAGCAGGGAGGCTGCAAGCCCTTTGGCCCCGCCGCCCTTTGCCAGCACCGCCGCCGTCACCAGGCTGCCGCCCGCCGCGGACAAAAGCATGCTGCGCAGCAGACGGCGATCCGTTCTGCGGGCCGACTCCTCCGGCCGCTGCTCCGGCCAGATGCGGGAGAGCCGTTCCAGCCGCTTTTCCGACAGCCTCAGCCGTCCGTAAAGCGTGCTCTTTCCAACGGCATTCATTCCTCTTCCTTCATCATCCGCAGGCCCCAGATCACAGCGCCCGCGTAGATCAACAGCACCAGCGTCATCAGCAGCCCTCCCGTAAAGCCCCGGTACAGCGGATCCATGTAGGACGCCGCCGTCAGTTCCAGATAGAGCAGCATGCCAGGCGGCATGGCGGCCATGATCAAAAATTCCGTCCGCCTCGCGGTGGTCTGGGCCCGCAGCTCCCGCCGCAGCCGGTCTCTCGCCCGGAGCGCCTTCACCGTATCCTCCATCACGGTGATCAGCGCGCCGCCGCTTCGCTTGGCGATCCCGATGATCTCCGCCATCCGGGCGGTCTCTTCGATCCCAGTCCGGGAAGCCAGCTGGGAAAACAGACTTTCCAGCGTCTCGTTGACGGACAGCCGCCGCTGCATCCGGGCAAACTCCCCGGCCAGCAGGCAGTTTCTTCCGTAGATCCGCCGCAGCTGGCGGGTCGCCTCATACAGCGCGTTCTCCGCCGAATAGCCGGTCTTTAAAGCGCTGATGTAGGCGTCCATCCCGTCCACGAACTCCATCCGCAGCCGCTCCGTCCGCCTTCGCTTTTTCCGGAGGCCGAAGAGCCGGACCACCCCCAGCCCCAGGGGCAGCAGCAGCGCCGCCGCCCAGAGACTGCGGTAAAACAGGCGGGCCGCCAGCAGCATGGCCGCTGCCCCCGCAAGCCAGGCGAGGACCAGTTCTTTCCCGAAGAGCCGCGTGGTCGGAGCGCAGCCGGTGTCTTCCGCTTCCTCAGAAACACCGGCTTTTCCCCTCACGCGCCGGACAACTGCCGGACTCTTTTGCTCTGGCCCCGTCCATGCCGTTCCTCCGGCGGGCTCAGTTCTTTTTTGCGCCTTTTCTTTGCCCGGAATAAGATGCCCTTCGCTCCAGCGTTCCGTCTTTCCCGGCCGCAAAGAGTTCCGCAAGCTGAATGTTTCCGTCTTCAAGTCCCAGTACCTCCGCGATCTCCGCCACCTGTCTCTTTCCGTCCCGCCTCCGCTCCAGATGGACCAGGATGTCCAGGGCGGAACAGATCTGGCTGCGGATCGCCGGCAGGGGCAGAGGCTCCGCCATCAGCACCATCGTCTCCATGCGGGAGAGCATGTCCCGGGGGCTGTTGCCGTGGCCGGTGGACAGGGAGCCGTCATGGCCCGTGTTCATGGCCTGCAGCATGTCCAGCGCCTCGGGACCGCGCACCTCCCCTACGATCAGCCGGTCCGGCCGCATGCGCAGCGCCGTCCGGATCAGGTCCCGGATGCCGATGGCACCCTTCCCCTGCAGGTTCTCGTTGCGCACTTCCAGCCGCACCAGGTTCTCTATGGAGAGCTGCAGCTCCAGCGAATCTTCGATGGTCACCACCCGCTCGCCTTCCGGAATGCAGAAGGACAGCGCGTTTAACAGCGTCGTCTTGCCGGATCCGGTGCCGCCGCTGATGAACAGATTGCTGCCGTCCCGCACCCGCTCCGCCAGAAACCCGGCCGCTTCTTTCGTCAGGCTTCCAAGCTCCGCCAGATGTTCCAGCGTCATGATGTCGGGCGGGAAGCGGCGGATAGTCAGGATGGGCCCGTCCGGCGCCGCCGGCGGCAGCACCACGTTGACCCGGGAGCCGTCCGCCAGTCTGGCGTCCACGATGGGAGAAGCCGTATTGACCGCCCGGTTGACCCCGGCCACGATGCGCTGGATCAGATCTTCCAGCCGCGCCGTCGAAGTGAAGCGTTTGTCCCACCGGCGCAGCCGGCCGTCTTTTTCGTAATAGATGGCCTGGATCCCGTTCACCATGATCTCCGTCACCGCCGGATCCTCCAGCAGTTCCTGCAGGATGTCCAGCCGGCGGAAGGCATCGAAGACCCGCTTGCGCAGCCACTGCCTGCTGCGGATCGGCAGCTGCCTGTAAGGCTCTTCCCTGCGGATCAGCGCATCGATGCATGCCAGAACGCCCTCGTCTCCGGGTTCCACCGTCAGGTCCAGTTCCTCCCGCACGCTTATCTTCAGTGCCTCCGCCAGGCGCTCCTCCTCAGCCCGCTCCATCTCCAATTAGTACTCCTTCCGCCTCCGCCTGCTTCCTTCGGCGTTTCCTTAAGTCTCCTCCAGCATCAGCCGGTTGGCCAGTATCGCCAGTTCCGACACCGCCTCCGCCTGTCTTTTCGGATCTCCCCCCGGGCCGGCCAGAAAAGAAAGATCGATCTGCCTTGTCTTCCCGGCCAGCACGGCGGCTTCATCCTGGGACAGGCTCTCCTGCCACAGGGCCAGTTTTTTCTGAGAGATCTCATCCTGCAGCACCGGCATGCAGACGCGGTCGAACCGCAGCAGAAGCGAAGCCGGCGGCAGGATCAGATCCCCCAGGTCCGCCACCAGAAAGCGGCGCAGCTTTGCTCTTTCCAACGCTTCCATCAGCCTCTCCGCGTCCTCCGGCCGGACCTGGTAAAGGTCTTCCGCGTGGGCGACTGCCCCGAGCTTCCAGATCTGTTCGCCCCGGTCTTCCTGTTTTAAAAGCGCTCCCGCGTCTTCCCGGATCAAGGTCCCGTACAGCAGATCCGAAGTCGTCGGCGAAGGAGCCGGCCCCTGATGGGCGCTCAGCACCTCGAAGGACAGAAACAGTACCGAGCCCACCTGCCCCAGCGCCTCGCACAGCGCCAGGGCCAGGGAAGTCCTGCCGCATCTTTTCACCGGGGAAAAGACGGCAATGGTCCTGGTCTTTTCGCTCCGGCCCACCGCTGCGGTCTTCTCCTGCAGCCGGTGTCCGGCCATGACTTCCTCCAGGATCCTTCCGGCGGAGCGGTAGCGGTAGATGCATTTCACGCCGGGGATGGTCTTCTCCTCCGTATCCGTCAGCACTACGACCGTCGGCACCGACCTCAGACGGGCCGCGAACTCCGGCTGTTCTGACTTCCGGAAAAAGGACTCCGTCATGATCAGAACGTCCAGACCCGCCGCCAGCGCCGTCTTCAGGCGCTGGGGCTTGGTATACGCGCTCGCTTCGCAGCCGTCGCCCAGCTTATGCCAGACGAACCAGGCGAAACGTTCTGCATAGTCCTGGTTGGGATCGCAGATCCCGATCTTCGTCTTTGCCATGATGCTTTGGATGCAGGATCAAAAGCCGGAGGACCGGCCCCGCCCCTGCGTGAACTGGATGGATTTGATGGAAAGTTGGAAGAAGACGCCGAACGGCGTCCCCAAAAGAGAAAAGCCTCTTATAAGGTCATTATAAGGGGCTTTTTGGAAAAAACAAGTAACCGTTTGTTACCCTTCCGCAAAGGGATATTCGTGCCGGGATCCGCGCGGCTGCGTGCTTTTTCGGGACCTTTCCCGCCTGCTTCCGCCGCTGGCTGTGGATCAGCCGTTAATCTGGTTGCGGTAAGGCCTTCCTTCCAGACAATTTCTGATATTTTCCGCCGCGATATTCGTCAGACGCCGCAGAGTCTCCGGCAGGGCGAAGCCGCCGGCGGCATGGGGCGTGATAATGACATTGGTCAGTCCCCACAGGGGATGGTCCTCCGGCAGCGGCTCCGGATCCGTCACGTCCAGGCAGGCGCCCATGAGGGGCCGCTCCTTCAGGACTTCGGCCAGCGCGGCGCAGTCGATGATATTGCCCCGCCCCACATTCACGATGCAGGCGTTCTCCTTCATCCGCAGCAGGCGCGCCTTGTCGAACAGACGGTAGGTGTCCGGATTGGCAGGCAGCGCGATGAGCACCGCGTCGGCCCGGGGCAGCAGTTCGTCGATCTCGGACAGCAGATGCAGTTCGTCCAGCCATTCCGGCTTATTGTCCAGGCTCCGCCTGGTGCCGATCACCGTGGCCCCCATGGCCTTGAACGCCCTGGCAGCCGCGCCGCCGATGCTGCCCGCGCCCAGCACCAGGATGGTGGATCCGTAGATGGACTTCACCGCCCCTTCGTGGCGCCACAGATTCTTTTCCTGGTTGCGGATGTACAGCTGGAATTTGCGGTTCAGGCTCATCAGCGCCGTGACCGCGTATTCGCCCACCGACACGCCGTAGGAGCCCACAGCACTGCATATGGCGCAGCCCTCCGGCACTTCCGCGTCCATGTAATTGTCGAAACCGGCGGAAAACAGCTGCAGAAGCTTCAGTTTTTTCGCCTCGGGCAGCAGGGCGGACCTGACGTTCCCGAAGATGATCTCCGCGTCTTTCACGTCCTCCGCCGTGGCCGCCCGGTGATCGACGCGGCGAAACTCCATGCCGGGGGCGGCCGCCTCCAGCACGGGCATGTATTCATCCGGAATAGGTGTCGCGATCAGGATCATGGTGCTCCTCCTTCTCTGCTTTTGCCGGGTTCTTTACCGTCCTCTTTTAAATCACCTGGAACAGGAAAAACTTCAGATAGTTGGTCTCCTCCACGCCCCACAGGATCGGGTGGTCCTTCGCCTGCTGGCGGGCTTCGATCTGCTTCAGGCTCACGCCCGCTTCTTTCGCCGCGTCCCGCAGCATCTCCTTAAATCTCCACTCTTCGGCGAAATGGCTGCAGGAACAGGTGGCCAGGTACCCTCCCCGGGGCAGCAGCTTCATGGCGCGGAAGTTGATCTCCTTATAGCCCCGCATGGCGTTGTCCACCGTCTTGCGGCTCTTGGTAAAGGCGGGGGGATCCAGAATGATAAGGTCGTAGTCCCGCCGTCCCTCTGCCAGCATCCGCGGCAGCAGGTCCATCACGTCCGCCTGGAGGAAGTCCATTTTATCTTCCAGGCCGTTTAGCCTCGCGTTTTCTTTGGCCAGCTCCAGCGCGTCCGCGCTGATGTCCACCGCCGTCACCCGGGCAGCGCCGCCCTTTGCCGCGTTCAGCGCGAAGGCGCCGGTATGGGTGAAGCAGTCCAGCACCTTCTTTCCCCGGGCGATCTCCGCCACGGCCCTTCGGTTGTAGCGCTGGTCCAGGAAATAGCCTGTCTTCTGGCCGTTTTCGATGTCGATGTTGTATTTCAGTCCGTTTTCTTCGATGGTCAGCAGCGTGGAGACAGGCGTTTTCCTGCCCGGCAGGGGATACCAGCCCTTGCACTCCTCCAGGCCTTCCAGCTTTCTGGCCGCCAGATCGTTCCGCTCGTAGATCCCGGCTATGCGCACGCCGTCCTGCTCCAGGATCTCCGCCAGCTTCGTGTAAAGCAGCCCTTTGATCTGCTCGATGCCGTAGGACAGGACCTGGGTCACCAGCACGTCTCCGTAGCGGTCCACCGTCAGGCCGGGGAACTGGTCCGCCTCGCCGAAGATCAGCCGGCAATAGCCGATCTCATCTCCCATCACGTCCTTCCGGTACTGCCAGGCATAGCGCAGGCGGCGCTCCCAGAAGGCTTCGTCAAAGGTGTCATTGGCGTTTTTGGAGATGATGCGGATGCGGATCTTGGACGACAGGCTCAAAAAACCGGTGCCCAGGTACTTGCCGGCGGGACCTTTTACGTCCACCAGCGCGCCGTTCTCCGGCTGTCCGCTCATCCCGGTGATCTCCGCGTCGTAGACCCAGACGTGGCCCGCGTTCAGCATCTTTTCCGCCTTTTTGGTCACCGCCGCCCAGGGGAATTTACGTTCTGCTTTCATCTGCTCACCTCAGAAACGGTATCCCGCCACGTCCGGATCGAAGGCGGAAGGGTCGTAGTGCTCCAGGTAGAGCGCGGCCTCCTCCGGATCGTCGGTGATCTCCAGAAAACGCAGGCAGTATTTGTTCAGGAACCCCTCCTCCACGGAAGTGTGGAGCATGTCGATCAGTTTGTCGAAATAGCCGTTCACGTTATAGATAACAATGGCCTTGGCGTGGCGTCCCAGCTGCTTCAGGGTCAGGACCTCGAAGAACTCCTCCATCGTCCCGATGCCTCCCGGCACGGTGATGAAGGCGTCCGCCTTATCCTCCATCAGGGACTTGCGCTCCGCCATGGTCTTCGTATAGATGATCTCGTCACAGTCCTGAAAAAGCACCGCCGGTACTTCGCTGGTAAAAAAGCTGGGAACGATGCCCGTCAGCCTGCCGCCGCCGGCTTTGAAGCCCCGGGCCGCCGCCCCCATCAGGCCGTTGGCGCCGGCGCCGAAGATCAGTTCGTGGCCCCGTTTTGCCAACAATTCGCCCAGTTCCTCTACTTTTTTGATATAGCTCTCCCCTGTAATGCTGCTGGAAGCGCCAAACAGGCAGATCTTCATTCCGAGTCCTCCTTCAGCAGTTCGTTGTAGATCTCTCTTTTTGTGGTATTGCGGTCCTTCGCCATCTGCTTCATGGCCTCTTTCTGGGGAAGGCCCTTGTCCAGATAGTACTGCAGATGCTCCGCCAGCGGCATCTCCTGCCAGGCCGCCGCGGTCTCCGCCGCCGCCTGACCGGCCGGCTTGCCTTCGATCACCAGGACAAATTCGCCCCGGGGCTCGTTTTCCTCGTAGTACGCGGCCGCCTCCGGCAGCGTCATGGTGAGGACCTCCTCGTGGAGCTTGGTCAGCTCCCTGCAGACCGCGATCCGGCGTTCGCCCAGGGCCTTCGCCAGTTCCTTCAGCGTTCCTTTCAGATGGTGGGGCGCCTCGTACAGGATCACGGTGCGGGGCTCGTCCTTCAGTTCCTCCAGCACCGCCCGGCGCCCGGTGTTGTCCGCGGGCAGAAAGCCCTCAAAGCAGAAGCGCCGCCCGGGGATCCCGGACACGGACAGGGCCGCGATCATCGCGCAGGGTCCCGGCAGGGCAAGCACCTCAATGCCCTCTTCCCGGGCCCGGGCCACCAGCACCTCTCCCGGATCGGAGATCACCGGCGTGCCGGCGTCCGTGATCAGCGCGATATCATCCCCGGCCTTCAGCCGCTCCAGCAAAACCTCCGCCTTTTCGAAGCGGTTGTGCTCGTGATAGCTGGTGACCGGCGTATGAACGTCATAGCGGGAGAGCAGCGCTTTGCTGTGGCGGGTGTCCTCCGCCGCGATCAGCTGCACTTTTTTCAGCGTTTCCACCGCCCGGAGGGTGATGTCCTCCAGGTTGCCGATGGGTGTCGCGCAAATGTAAAGTCTGCCTGCCATCATTCGCTCCCGTAAAGTTCCCGGACTTCTTTCGTCCGTTCTCCGTTTTCATCAAAGAGGATCAGCGGCCTTTCCACATTCAGCCACTGGCCCCCGTCCTTTGTTCCCTTGATCAGAAACATCTTTGCCTCGTCCTCCGCGTGGGGGTGGATCATGCGCAGGATCTTCGGCTCGATGTGCGCTTTCCGCATCTTTTCCATGATCTCTGCCAGCCGGCGGGGCCGGTGGACCATGTAAAAACTCCCGCCGCTCTTTAGCAGCGCCGCACTGACCCGCAGCACGTCGTCGATGGTGCAGAGCAGTTCGTGACGGGCCGCCGCCTTTGCCTGGGACGGGTTCTTCAGCCCGTCTGTCCCGGCCATGTAAGGCGGATTGGTGACGATCACGTCGAAGGATCCGGAAGAAAACAGCCTGTCCGCCTCCTTAATGTCCCCCGTGACAATGTTGATCCGCTCCTCCAGGCCGTTCAGCAGCACGCTGCGGCGGGCCATGTCCGCGCTTTCGGGGTGGATCTCCAGCCCCGTAAAGACCGGGCCCTCATGGCGGGCCGCCAGCAGGAGCGGGATCACGCCCGTCCCCGT
>JAGAEH010000024.1 GCA_017613225.1 Lachnospiraceae bacterium | reverse complement strand
GGTATTCGCCACGTCTGCCGCGATCGGGAACAGGGCGGGCATGACCACGCCGGTGGTGGAGCTGACCCAGGACAGCACGCCGGAGGTGGCGGACATGATCGGCACCGCGCTCTTTTCGCCCATCAGGCTGGTCAGGAAGTCAGAGATCAGGGTGATGCCGCCCAGCTTGTTGATGACGTTGACCAGGCAGCCCACGCCGCAGATGAAGATCAGGGTGCCCCACGGCACGCCCTTGATGGCCTTCTTTTCATCCGCGCAGCCCAGCAGCACCAGGATGGCCGCCATGACGAAGGCGAACAGGCCGGTATCCAGCTTGAAGCCGATGCAGCAGATGACCATGATGATGATGGCAGCCACGGTGAACCACTGATTGCGGTTGAACTTGGGGATATCAGCCAGCTTTAAGGGGTTGTCCGCCTTGACCTTGTAGCTCTTGGTGGCGATGTAGAGGATCAGCGTGAAGATCAGGCCGGAAAGCAGGGTGGACAGGAATAAGTGCAGGCCGAACCCGCTGTAGCCCAGCGGCTCTGACAGGCTCTTGGCCAGGACGCCTGTCAGTGATAGTGGCGAGGCGCAGCCTGCATTTGCGCCTAGTTTTGCGAATAGTGCCGTGATCACCGGATTGATGCCCATCTCAAAGGCCAGGAACATGGCGAAGGTGGTCATCAGGATACCCGCGGCGATGTGGCCGGGGCCGATGGCGGAGATCAGCGCGGACAGGAAGAACATCAGGATCGGGATCAGGACGGTGCGCTTGCCCACCAGAGCCACGATCTTTTTGGAGAAAAGTTCCAGCGTGCCGTTCTGGGAGGCCATGCCGAACAGGAAGGTGACGCCCACCAGGGTGACGAACATGGAACTGTCGAAGCCCTTGGAGATCTCCTTTGCCGTCATACCGCCCACGGTGCCCAGGATGAATGCGACACCCAGCGACAGAAAACCGAGGTTGACCTTTTTGATAAAGCCTATGGCAACCACTACGACCAGTACGATCAGAGAAATTGCTGCTAATGACATGATTGATTACCCCTTCTTTCTTATCGATCTGTATGCGCTACAGGCGGATCCTCGCGGTGCCTTCCATCAGGAAGTTGGCAGTACGGAAACCGAAGGTGTCCTCCACATCCGGAACCGCGCCGTTTTCAACAAAGTCCACGCCGCACTCCAGGATGCCGCTGGGATGGCCGATGCGGATGAACTGGGTGTCCACGTTTTCGGAAAGCACCTGCTGCACGATGCTGCCGGGCACCACTGCCGCGGCCGCGGTGCACATGGCGCCGGTCATGGCGTAGCTGGGATGGGTCTTCTGCATGGACATCATGTGGGAGAGCAGGTCGATCTCGTCCTTCTTGATCTCCCGTCCGTCCGATGCGGTGTAGTCGTCCGCCGGTGCGACGTAGGTCATCTTCGGGATGCCGGGGGTGTCCCAGGCAGAGCGCTTGTAGTCCTCGCACAGGCCCAGTTTCACGGCTGCCAAGCCGCGGACGGTCTCTAAGAGATCCAGCTTGGCGGCGTCGGCGTTCAGTTCTTCCGGAAGTTCCTTGCCGGTGAGGCCCAGGTCCTTGGCGCGGGCGAATACCAGCGGGTTCGCAGCGTCCACGATGGAGACTTCCACCGGACCCAGTCCGGGAACGTCCAGCACGTCCACCGCGTTGCCGGTGGGCAGCAGGCCGTGGCCCAGGGTTCCGGAAGGATTCACGAATTTCAGTTTGACGGGGGACGCGGTGCCCGGCACGCCGGCGATGGCGAAGTCGCCGCCGTATTTGACCATGCCGTCTTCCGTGGCCACGTCCGCCACGATGATCTTATCGGTGTTGGTGTTGTAGATGCGCACGCTGGTCATTCCGTCCTTCGCCTCAACCAGACCCTTTTCGATGGAGAAGGGGCCACCGCCGGAGGAGATGTTGCCGCAGTTGCCTTTGTAGCTGACCAGGGGCTTGTCCACCGATACCTGAGCGAAAGTGTAGTCCACGTCCGCGTCGGGGCGGTCGGACTTTTTGATGATGGCAACTTTGCTGGTGACGGACTGAGATCCGCCCAGACCGTCGATCTGTTTCTGATCAGGGCTGCCCATCAGACGCAGCAGCAGGGGTTCCCAGTCGGCCTTATCCGCGGGCATGTCCTCTTCCAGGATGTACACACCTTTGCTGGTGCCGCCGCGCAGAATACAGACAGGCAGTTTCACGAGTTTGTTTTCCATATGAGGGCCCTCCGTTCGATCTGAATTTTAGGGAATTGCTCTATTTACCAATATATCGTACAAAATGGCTTTTTACAATTCATTGAAGCGCAATATTCCGTTTATTTTATAAACATTTCTATAGTTCCAGCTCCAGCCTCTCCTCGCAGTCGTCCAGAAGATAGCTGACGGTGACCAGGTGCTTCCTGCCCAGATGCTCCACCGTCGTCTTCACCTGCTTTGCATGCTGCAGGCGGGTCAGCCGCGCGTACAGTTCCTTTTTCTCCTCGTCATACTCCGCAAAGTCGTCGGAGGCGAACAGCACGGAGCCGAACAGGGCGTTCACCATGGCCAGGGTCTCCTTCTGCCCGGCGGAAAGGGAGGTGTTGCCCTCCCGCAGCAAAAAGACGTCCGGGTCGTTCAGAAAGGCCCGCTTGTCCAGCTGCCTGCGGTACAGGGTGTTGCGCTGGGTGTGCATGGTGGAAGGCCGCTCGTTGTGGAACAGCCGCATGAACAGCTTGTCGTTGTAGCTTAAGGACATGTCCGGACCGATGCGGCAGTACTCCACCCTGCCGAAGGCGGAGGCCAGGGGCACGCCGCAGGCCAGGATCTGGGCGTCGCCGCAGACTTCCCGCAGAAACTCCATGGCGTCCGCCATGATCTCGCCGCGGGTCTTGTCCGGCCGGGACGTCATGCAGGCCGCGTATAAAAAGTCCAGCTTGAACAGGGTGAAGCCCATGTCCTTATAGTGGCCGATGCACCGGCGGACGTAGTCCCGGACTTCCTCGTTGTAAGGGTCCAGAGCATAGCCGCCGCTCCAGTTGGCGCCGGTGAACACGGGCTTGTCGTCCCGGTACTGGAGCCACTCGGGGTGGGCTTCCAGCAGCGCGGAGTTCATCTCGCACACGAAGGGCGCCAGCCAGATGCCCGGCTGATAGCCCTCTTCTTTGATCTTTTCCGCGATGGGTCCAAGGCCGTTGGGAAATTTTACAGGATCCACGCTCAGCCAGTCTCCCACGAAGGTCTCGAAGCCGTCGTCGATCTGGAAGATGTCCGGCTTCACGGGGAGGGTCTTCATGCCCTCCAGGTCCTTCAGGATCTGGGCTTCGCTGATGTCCTGATAGCAGTTGTACCAGCTGGTGTAGCCGGTCTTCGGCTCCGTGGCCATGGGCGCAACGCCCATCTCGGCAAACCAGCGGCCGAACACGAAGTCCTCGCTGCCCTTCAGGAAGATCAGATCCAGGGCGGTGTATTCTTCGCCCTCCGCCAGCCGGCGGTGGTGACAGTCCTTCTTAAACCGCACCACGCTCTCGTCCGGCAGCATCTCGATGCGGGTAAAGCCCGTGTCCTCCGCCAGGGAGGCGAACAGGAAGAAGGTCTCCCCCCGGCGCACGTAGGCGTAGGAATAGCCCTTCTTGTAGCCGCTGCGCAGGTCCCTGCGGTACACCGCGTCGGAGAAATAGCCGTCGCCGTACTGGGAAAAGCCGAACTTTTTGTCCAGCGCCTTGGGGCAGTAGCGCAGGCTGTCGTCAAACTGCTTCCTGGTCCGCTCGGGGCTGTAGGTCCAGCTCTGGTAGCCGTTCAGGAAGAATATGTCATCCTCCTCAAAGGCAAAGGGAAATACTGCGGAGACCTCGATCAGACCCTCTTCCGCCGGATATTCCGCGGCCAGGGGCGTATCCTCGTCGTGCCCCGTCAGGATCAGCGTGTAGCGGCCGTCCCCGAAGACGTCGTGCTCTTCTGTTTTCTGGACGGAAGTGACCGTCTTTTTCAGCAGTTTCATTTATTCTTCTCCGCCCTTTAAGGTCCTGATCTTGCCCATGATGTCCTTTTCGTTATACAGCAGGAACAGGCAGGCGCCCAGCAGGCAGGCGCAGGTGGCCACGATGGCAGCCGTGCGGTAAGGGCCCTGGATCTGCTGATAGATCTCGGCAGTGATGGCATCGGAGCCGGTGGCTTCCTGGTGAGCCTTCACGATGGCCACGGCCGCTGCGGTGATGGAGGTGTAGACCAGCATGGACAGGGCCTGGCCCATCTTCATGGCGAAGGTGCGGGCCGCGAAGTACATGCCGCTGCGGTCCTCGCCGGTCTGAAGGGTGTTAAGCTCGGAGACGTCCGCCACGCAGGCCTGGGGCAGGATGCCCAGGATGGCCATGGGAACGCCGGCGGTCACCGCCACCAGAATGCCCCAGAACATGCCGGTGCCGCAGAGGGAGGTGATCAAAAATACGCCGGAATAGGCAAAGAAGCCGATGACGATCAGCTTCTTCTTGCCGATCTGCCGGGCCAGTTTGTTCACGAAGGGATACAGACACAGGGACACCACCGTCATCAGCACCGTCAGCAGGAAGGTGTTGTCCGAGGGGATCAGCATCAGGCGGGTCTCAAAGTCCGCCAGGCCGGTCTGGAACAGGGTCACGGCGAAGAAGTAGATCACGTCCGCGTACACGAAGCGGCGGAACTGCTTGTTTTTGTAGGTCTTGATCAGGGAGGAGAAGGCCTTGGACTGCACCGGCTTGCTGTCGATGTACTGGCGCTCCTTGATGAAGATGGCGGGGACCATCATCGCGATGGCCGCCAGGGCGCACATGATGCCGATGGCCAGGCGGAGGGAATTCTCCTGGCTGCCCGCGGCGCCTTCCAGCATGCCCGCCAGAGACGGCACGAAGGTGGCCACGGAGAAGCCCGCGATATAGGTGAAGGAGATGTAGGTGGACACGTTGATGCGGTGCTGCTGCGTGTCGCCCAGTTCCGCGATCAGCGCGTTATAGGGCGTGCAGTAGATGGTCATCAGCAGGTAGAACAGCATCAGCAGCACGAAGATGATGGTGTTGTTGGCCGCCACGGAAGCGGTCTGGGGCAGCACGAACACCGCGATGGTGCACAGGGCGAAGGGGATCGCGACAGCCTTCATGAAGGGGATGCGGCGGCCGCCCTTGTAGTTGGCCCGGTCGGACCAGCTGGCCACCAGCGGGTCGGTGACGGCGTCGAAGACGCGGCCCACCGCCGTGATCAGGCCGAACAGGGTGATGGAGGCCAGGATCGGGCTTTGGGTGATGAACTGGCCGAAGATGCCGTTGGTGTCGCCCGGGGTATGGACGCCGGTGTACAGGTGCACCAGCCAGGTGGAGATCACGCCGGACAGCAGGCTCCAGCCAAACTGTCCCACTGCGAAGATCCACAGGACCTTGTTGGTGATGGGTTTCTTGGTGATGGTTGCGGGTTCCGCGGTCTCAGGGGTCGTCATTGTGCCTCTCCTTTTTATTATTGAAAGATCATTTTTATCGTAAGCGCGGTGTTTATTCCTCTCCTGTCATCCTGAGCGGAGCGCAGCGGAGTCGAAGGATCCTTCGACTTCGTGTGCTTCACACACTTCGCTCAGGATGACAATTACCGTGTATAGAGAAACGTCCCTTATGCACGGTCTTTCAGTGCCATAGCGGCTTTTACGACTTTATAGGCGCCGTCGTAGATGCCGGCGGCTTTGTTCTTCCGTATATTCTCACACATGTCGGGGAACAGGACCTCATCCTTCATGAACATGCGGATCATCTGCAGGGTATGCGGGATGTCGCGGCACTCCAGCGTGCCGTCCCCGATCTCCGCCGAGTGGATGGCGCCCCACTGCTCGTGGCCGCCGATGCGCTTGATGAACAGCTTCGGCACCGGGTAGAAGGCAAGTTCGCTGGGTTTGGTCACCAGCACGTCGCAGCTGCGCAGCAGCAGGTTGGTGGCGTACACGGCCTGGAAGATGTTCTGATGCCAGAAGGCGTGGACACCGGTGACGTCGCCGGTCAGTGCTTCTTTTGTAAAGGCACAGGTGTCGGCCCAGTCGTCGAAGTGGGTGGTCGAAAGCTCTGCCAGCGGCGGGATCTCCTTCACCAGTTTGTCCCAGACGTTCTTATAGTCGCCCACGTTCACATACAGGGCAGCCTTCTCCTTTTTGATGGCCGGGATCAGGAATTTGATGATGGCCGCAAAGATCTCTTTCTGGGCACCGGCGCCGCCGATGGTCAGCAGGAAGCGCATGGGCTTCTTCTGTTCAAAGCGCGCCAGGCGGGCCGCAGTGTCCTCTTCCAGGTTGGCCACCAGCTCGTGGTCGATATAGTGGCCGGTATAGAGAAGGCTGTCCGCGGGCATGGGTTCCAGGACTTCTTTGCCCCGCATGCCGTTTAATATACGATATCCCTGCCAGGAGTTGTGGGTCTGGATGGTGTGGACTGCCCCTTCTGCCAGGTGCAGCGCCATGGGCCAGTTGTCCGGGATCGCGTTGACCACATACTTCATGCCGGCGTGCAGCGCGGCCTGGGCGGGCCACACGTGGGTGCCGATCACCGGGATGTCCTTCGGGATCTCGGCAAAGACCGGTGCCATCAGCTCCGCGTTCTTCTGATCGGAGGCATTGTAGGAAAGCTTGCGGAAGCCCTCGTAGTTGATGGGCTCCCACACGAATTTGTTGAACAGCCTGCTCTTCTGAGAGATGCGGGAACCCAGGGAATACAGGTCGTTCTGGGCGCCGATCACCTTGGTGCAGGTCGTCTCGAGAAAAGAATTGAGGTCCATCCAGTAGGGCTGATAGCCCAGGGCGTGGGCCGCGCTGGCCATGGCTATGGAGATGCGGTAGTGTCCGAAGCCCATACGGATATTTCCTACGATGATGCCCTTTTCCGTATCGAAGGGGATCTCTCCCGTGCCTTCACAGACCCGGATGTCCTGCACTCCCAGGATGGGGCCGATCACGGGATTCTCCACGATCTTTACCGGATGCGGAGCGGCGGAATCGTCGCCGAATTTACGGATGTATTTGTTCTTGGATCGTACCGCCTTCTTATAATCCTTCGGAGCGGTCCTGTTGCCGAAGATCACGGCTGCCCTGTCTGACATAGACTGTGGTTCTCCCCTCATAAGATGCCGCAGGGATCCCGCCTGCAGGATCCCTCGTGCGTGTAAATGTTATTATAACAAAAGAACAGACGGTTGAAAACAACTTCCTTCCGATGATCTACCAATTGATAAACGAAGCTCCTTCCGGCACCCGGTCGAAGGCCAGGGGCGAAAAATGCGGCCTGGTCTCATCTTCCAGAGAGGAGCGCACCAGACTGCCGCTCTTTACCACCATATCGATGTTCCGCAAGGCTCGGATTTCCTCGTCAGGCCTACCATTTACGGCGATCAGATCCGCCTCCATCCCTGCTTTCAGCGTGCCGGTCAGGGATTCCACGCGGCAGGCCTTCGCAGCATTACCGGTGGCAGCCCGGAGAGCTTCTAGCGGCTGCATGCCT
>JAGAEH010000264.1 GCA_017613225.1 Lachnospiraceae bacterium | reverse complement strand
GTTCCGCGGTATTGCAGGTGATCTGGCAAAACTGCTGCACCGGGGCAAGGAGGCGGCTGTCCTATGATCGAAAAATTTGCTCATGGGCTCACCAGAAAGCCCGCGCTGATAGCGGTCATTGCGCTGGCGCTGCTGGTGCCCTCTGCCATCGCCTTTCTGGCGACGCCGGTCAACTACGATATACTGACTTACCTGCCGGAGGACCTGGACTCCACCCACGGCATGGACCTGCTGGAGGAGCCCTTTCACATGGCGGCCACGTCCATGCTCATCGTGGAAAACATGCCCTCCGGCTACACCAACGATTTGACGGAGGCCATCCAGAAGGTGCCCGGCGTGTCCAACGCAGTGTGGCTTTCCAACGCGGTGGGGGTGCAGATCCCCACGGAGTTCATTCCCCAGCAGTTCCGGGAGATGTTCTACTCCGGGGAAGGCACCATGATGATCATCCAGTACGAGCATCCCGGCGCCTCGGACGAGACCATGAATGCCATTCGCCAGATCCGCTCTCTTTGCAACGAAAAGTGCTTTCTGGCCGGCTTTTCCGTGGTAATCCGGGATACCCGGGACCTGGTGGATCAGGAGATGCCCCTGTTCGTGGGCCTGGCGGTGCTGCTGGCGCTCATCGCCATGTCCCTGACCATGGAATCCTGGATCCTGCCCTTCGTGCTGCTGGTGAACATCGGCATCGCCGTGGTGTACAACTTCGGCACAAACTTCCTGGCGGGGCAGATCTCCTACATCACCAAGGCCATCGCCGCGGTGCTGCAGCTGGGGGTCACCATGGACTATTCCGTGTTCCTGTACCACGCCTACGAGCAGGAAAAGCCCCGCTATGAGGATCATAAAGACGCCATGGCAGCGGCCGTGGCCACCGCGTTCCGCTCCCTGACGGGCAGCTCCCTCACCACCATCGCTGGCTTTTTGGCCCTGTGCTTCATGCGCTTCACCCTGGGCAAGGACATCGGGGTGGTGATGGCCAAGGGCGTGGTGCTGGGCGTCGCCACGGTGATCCTGGTATTGCCCTCGCTGCTGCTGTTGGCGGACAAGTGGGTGGACAAATGGCACCATAAGCCATTGCTGCCGGACCTGACCGGCCTGAACCGACGGACGATACGCCATAGGTGGGTGTTCGTGATCATCGCGGCGCTGCTGTTCGTTCCTTCGATCTATGCGAAGAACAACGCAGCGGTCTACTATAAGCTGGACGAATCCCTGCCCCAAGATCTGCCCTCCATCGTTGCCAATCAAAAGCTGAAGGAGGAATTCGACATGTCCGTGAGCCACTTCGCGGTGCTGGCGGACGATCTGACGGCTGCGCAGCTGTCGGAGATGGAGGCGCGCATCGAGGCGGTGCCCGGGGTCACCAGCCTGGTCTCCTACCACAAGCTGCTGGGCAGCGGCATTCCGGAGTTCTTCGTGCCCGAAGAGCTGCGAGGCATGGTGAAGGCGGACGGATATCAGTTGTTTATGATCAATTCCGCCTACGATACCGCATCGGACGAGGTGTCGGAGCAGGTGGCGCAGCTGCGGGAGATCCTGAAAGAATATGACGAGGATGCCATGCTCACCGGGGAGGCCGTTCTGACAGATGACCTGATCGACGTGACGGCCGTGGATTTCAAGACCACGAACTACATCTCCATGGCAGCAATCTTCCTGATCATCGCCATCGTATTCAAATCGGTAACGGTGCCCCTGGTGCTGGTAGCGGTCATCGAACTGGCCATTTTCGTAAACCTGGGCATCCCCTACTTCACCGGTAATTCTGTGGCATTCATCACCCCAACCGTTATCTCCTGTGTGCAGCTGGGTGCTACCGTGGACTACGCCATCCTGATGACGAGCCGCTTCCAGGACGAGCTGCGGGCGGGCAAGGACCGCTGCGAGGCTGCGCTGACCGCGGCCAGCGCGTCGGACCCCGCCATCATCACCAGTTCGCTGGTGATGTTCTGCGCGACCCTGGGGGTGTCCTTCATCTCATCTATCGACCTGATCGGCTCCATCTGCACCATGCTGGCCAGAGGTTCCGTGATATCTGCTGTTATGAGCATCGTGTTTTTGCCCGCCATCCTGTGTGCCTGCGAACCATTGTTCCGCAGGACCAGTTACAAGTGGCTCGGTTAGCATCATGATGCACAGCTTTCTCATATTTTCCTTTCTGAAAGGAGCTGCGGCCTGCGTACCGCGGCTCCTTTTATGATATACTGATTATATTTAAATGATGATAAGGGAAACCGGGAGGAAGCCCCTATGAAAAAACTGTTATCTATCCTGCTTTGCTTCATACTGGCAGCCGGCCTGGCAGCCTGTTCGGGCTCACAGCAGGAAGCGGAGCAGCCGGAAGAACAGCCGGAGACAAGCGCGGACCCTGCCGATCAGGTTAAGCTGATCGCGGCAAACCGCGACCTCTGGCTGGATACGAGCCAGCAGGCGGATTTCGTGATGTACGCGGTCACCGACCTGGATGAGAACGGCCGCCTGGAACTGATCGCCACGATCACGGAAGGCACAGGGCAGTTCTCTTCGACGCGCTTCTGGGAAGTGAGCGGGGATTACTCCAAACTGGAGCCGGTCACGTACGATCTCGACGGCGCGCAGAGCGAAGCGGACCTCG
>JAGAEH010000263.1 GCA_017613225.1 Lachnospiraceae bacterium | reverse complement strand
TGGCTGCGGGTGTAGGTGTGCCCCTCCTTCCGGCCGGCATAGACGCAGTAGTAATGCGGGCCTTCGGGTTTCCTGCGCTCGTCAAAGGCGACCATGTCCGCGTAGATCTGATACACGTCAGTGGAGTGGGCGAAGTTCATCATGTCCGGGGTATAGCCGCCGGCGGGCCGCATGTTGACCTCCAGCGCGGCATAGTCGCCCACCTCGCCCATCCCCTTGCGGGCTTTGGTCAGGCGGAAGAACTCCAGATGCACGAAGCGCCGGTCCACGCCAAAGGCCTTGACCGTTTTGCGTCCCAGGGTCCGCAGCGCCTCCGGCATCTCCGGGCTGATATAGTACTTCAGGTCCAGATCGTCGTTGACGATGTCCATGATGGAGGGCCACTCCGTCATGCTCTCAAACAGCGGCTCGCAGTTGGAATCCAGGATGGCGTCGTAGGAGCAGATCGTCCCTTCGATGAACTCCTCCATCACATAGGGGTGCTCCGGCAGATGGTCATAGAAAGCGTCCAGATCATCGTCGTTCTCCAGCTTCCAGGTGTTGCTGGCGCCTACGCCGATGTCGGGCTTGACGATCACCGGATAGCCCACCTGGGCGATGAACGCCCGTCCTGCCTCTCTTGTGGAGACTTTGCTCTGTCTGGCGGTGGGGATCCCGGCCTGCTCATAGACCTGCTTCATCAGGGATTTGCCCTTGATGAAGCCGATGCGGTCGCTCTGGATGCCGGTCCCGACATTGTAATCCGTGCGCAGGCGGGCGTCCTGCTCCAGCCAGTATTCGTTCATGGACTCGATCCAGTCGATCCGTCCGTACTTAAAGGCGAAGAAAGCCACGGCGCGGTAGACCTGGTCATAATTCTCCAGGCTGTCCACCCGGTAGTACTCCGTCAGGGAGGCTTTCAGCTGGCCTTCCAGGCTGTCATAAGGGGCGTCGCCGATGCCCAGCACATTGATGCCGTTCCCCCGCAGGCGCGCGCAGAACTGCCAGTATACGTGGGGAAAGTAGGGGGAGATAAAAACATAATTCACGGATCGGGCCTCCTCTCAGTCGTTCAGCAGGTAGGGCAGGAAATAGCGCAGCTGCTTGTACCACCAGGGCCAGTCGTGATTCACGTCGTAGCCCCAATAGTCGAACCAGGCGCGGATCCCCAGACGTTCGAACTGCTGCTGAATGAAGCGCAGCGTGCGGACGCCGTCGTCCTCCCAGGCGCCCTGTCCCACGCAGAAGATGATCTTTCTGCGGTTGTAGATCTCTATGTACGGGTGATCCATGGACATGCTCGGCAGGAAGCGTTCGGGGGAGCTTTCGTACAGCGCGGGATCCATGTATCCGTCAAAGAAATTGTCCGAATCATAGACGCCTGACAGCGCCAGCATGCCCCGGAACAGGTCGGGCCGCCGCAGGAATGTGAGGGCCGCGTGGTTCGCGCCAAGCCTCATGCCCAGGGTGATGGGGCGGAGGTCGTTGTATTCGCGGATCAGCGGGACGACTTCATCCACGATATAGTGGAAATACTGCTCCTGCCTGGCGGTGCGCCAGGAGAGAATGCCGTCTTTGGCGGACCAGCTTTCGGCATCCACCGAGTCCACCACGAAGAACTGGATCTGACCGTTTTCCAGGTAATCGCTGAGCAGGTCGATCACACCGAAATCCTCCATCTGGCGGCACATGCCGTCCTGGGTCGGAAACACCAGGAAAGGGACGCCGTCCCGGCCGTAGATCATCATGTTCATGTCTTTTTCCAGGGCCTGGCTGTAATGGCAAAGGTGTTTTATCTGCATCGGATCTCTCCTTCATTTCCCTTGTTTTAATAGATTATACCCTGCGGGGACCTTTGCAACAAGAGGGTTTGTGAAAAACGCTGTTTCCAAAGCGCCGTAGACGCCGGGAAGGGCGGCTGCCGCGGTGAAGCGGCCGAAAGAAGAGCGGGCGAGGAAAAAATAAAGACAAATCTCCCAAAATATGGTAAAATATTCAATCGTGATTTTATGACCAGCAAACGGGGGACCTAAAAACGGAAACCGAACAGAAAAACTGGAAGAGCAAGATACTGTGGGTCGGCATTACGGCGATGCTGATGGGCGTGACCTTTTTCCTGCTGCTCCGGGATCAGGATCTGCAGGAGGTGTGGCGGGTCGTCATGGACGCCAACGGCGTCTGGATCTGGGCCGCGGTCATCTCCATGTGCGTCTACATCTTTTGCGGCGGCTACAGTATCAGGGTGCTGATGATGGGCAGGGGAAGCAAGGTGACCATTCCCCAGTGCTTCGAGTACTCTTTTTTAGAGATCTTCTTCTCGGCCATCACCCCTTCCTCCACCGGCGGACAGCCCATGCAGCTGCGCGCCATGTCGAAGGACGGCCATCCCGTGTCGGACTCCACCGGCGCGCTGATCGCCATCACCCTGCTGTACAAGCTTTCGTTTCTGTGGCTGTGCGGCCTGTTTTTCCTGATCGAGTTCCGCTATGTGGGCGCCACCATGCGCTCGGTGCGGGCGCTGGCGTTCCTGGGTCTGGTCCTGAACGTGGCGCTGATCTCGTTTCTGATCATCGCGCTGTTCTCCAGGCGGCTGACCAACGCGCTGATCCGCTTGTCGGTGAGGCTGCTGGGGAAGATGCACTTTGTCAAAAATGTTCCGGAGATGATGGATCGGGCCCAGGAAAAGCTGGAGCAGTATCATGAGTGCGCCCAGTTCTTCCGCCGCAACCCCAGGCAGATCATGAAGACCTT
>JAGAEH010000262.1 GCA_017613225.1 Lachnospiraceae bacterium | reverse complement strand
GAATCAGCATGCCCTCAGAGCCTTAAGATCATAGATGGTCTCAAACAGGCTGCTGAGATGTTTGATGGAAAAAAATAAAAGTAATGTTACAGCTCGATAATGATAAACCAAAACGGCAGCCATGTGGCTGCCGTTTTTATATTCTCAGGCTTTTATACAAAATGTCAAAGGCGGCTTCTTCATCGATCTCTCTTAAGAGTCCGGCTGCAAAGAATATATAGTCTTCATCCAGCAGGAACCGGGCTTCTGCCGGAAGGAGCACTTCAGACTCCCGGTCAGGGTCACGGAGCACCTCTGCGAGAAGTTCTTTGCCATAGCCACTGAAGACCAGCGGACCGCCGGTACCGATGATGGTGCGGACTCCGGTCAGATCCTTTCCGTACTGGACGTAGCGGATGGTTGAACCTACGGTGGGCTCGATCCGTCCGGCATGACGGCGTGCACTGATGCGCACGGCGTTTTTTGCGAGATAGTGATCGACCTCAGCTTCCAGATCAGTCTCCGGAAGTGCTTCGTGGTTTTCGTGCCATCGGTCTATGACAGCTTGGATCTCTTTTCCGAAGGGTCCTGCTTCCTCCAGCAGGGTATCCGAGGATTCTCGCATGCCCAGATCACCTTCGACAGTACGCTGAGTATAGGCGCTGCCCGCGCCGAGAAGCTTGGCGCCTTCATAGGCTCTGGGCTCTGCGCAGGAGTGGATGTCAGTAGTTGCGCCGCCTACGTCTACTACCATAAGTTCACCCAGACCTCCTTTGCCGCCTGGACCCAGAGACAGCAGTTCGCAGGCAGAAAGGACGGCTTTCGGAGTAGGCATTACCACTTCGTCCAGAAGGCCGGTGACTTTATCCAGACCCTTCATGTTCACGATACGTGACAAGAAGAGGTTGCGTATGATCTCCTCCACAGGTTTGCTGTTCACTTTTCCTACAGCAGGAAGGATGTTTGGTACTATATAGAATTCTTTGCCGGCAAAGGTCAGCATGCGGCGCACGTCCTGCGCTACATCGCAGTTTCCGGCAAATACGATGGGTACGTGAATGGAAGACGCAGCCAGCTTTTCGCAGTTGGCCAGAAGGGTGGTGCGATTTCCGTGGTCATAGCCTCCGGTGACCAGAAGGATCTCGATGGGAAGGCTTGTAAGTTCCTTTATGTCAGCGTCATTGAGCAGGCCAGAACAGGTGCGGAGTATCTTGGCTCCTGCACCGAAGGCTGCGCTTCTGCCGGCCTGGATGCTGAGGGAACGGGAAAGACCTGTAACTGCCATGCGAAGTCCTCCTGCGGCGCTGGATGAAGCTATCTTAGCTGCCCGGTGGAATTCTTCGGGGCCAATGGCTTCCTTTGCCGCATCATAACACTGAGACAGCGCGATGGATGCATCGGTGCTGACTGTAGAAGGAAAATGCGCGGTGGCAACTATCCTGTGCTCGGTTCGGTCTGCAACAGCCATCTTGGTGTATGTGCTTCCAAAGTCCACCAGCACGGCATAGCGGGAACCGGTTTTGTCCTTGAGGTCAGTTTTCATAGATCTTCCTCACGATCTCCACGGTCTTGTTCAGATCGTTCTCTACGTTTACACCCATGGCAGCCAGCTGATCTGTTACGTCGACGGCCAGCATGCTGCCGTCCATGTTCTCGTTAAGCGCGCCTCCGAGGACCAATGTTACGTCATCCAGTCCCTGATCCTTCAAAAGAGTCAGGACTTCCTTTGCAAAGGAAAGGGCAACTCCGTTAAAGGTGGAGATGAAAACGGCGCGGCATTCGGTCTCCAGAACGTTATCGACGATCTCCTGGGCGGTGACGTAGGTGCCCAGGTCGAAAACCTCTGCGCCTGCTGTGAGGCACATGGCTTTGGCGATATCTTTGCCGTATTCATGTATATCAGTGGATCCGACGATGAGGCGGTATCCATCCAGGGCTCTCAGAATGTCGCCTGCTCCCTGGAAATATTGTTTCTGCTTTTCCTGTAAGGTCTTCACGATGTCTGTGGGACGTACGGGACGGCGGCCACCCAGAGCGGCTTTATCCTGTTCTCCGACACCGAAGTTGTCTTCCAGCTGACGCGCGCCTATGGCTTTGACGGCTGCAAAAACTTCCCCTGCGTGCTCTGTGTCGACTCCCAGGTCATCCAGGGCATTCATGATGCGTTCAAAGAAGATCTTACCCTGGGATACCAGAAGATCACGCTCTTCTTCGATACGCTTCCAGTCCATGTAGGGTTCGTACATGCGGGCCTTCTCGATCATCATGTCAACAACCAGATGTCCGTCTACGATCTCGTCAGGCGTGGGAACTCTCATTGCTTCAGTCACGGGAACGGAAGCTACCGCATGTCCTGTTGGCTTATGTATCTGGCAGATGGCATCCGCCAGGGAGAAATTGGCCAGAGCGCCGTAGTTCTTGCTCAGATCCAGTCCGTAATCTATGGTGTTTCCGAAGGTCATGGTGCCGGGAGCGCCCTTGGTGTTGGTGGCGTCGCAGGCCATGTTGAATACGATCCTGGAGATTGGGTCGCTGAAAAGATTTCCGTAGGCCAGCGAAAGCTGTCCGCCTAAGAGCGTTTCCACCAGGTAGCGTTCCATCATGGTCCATCCGGTAAGGTTGGCCAGGTCATGGAACTGATTTCCGTATCCGTCGTCCAGATTGGAATGGATGACGCAGCCGTCGAACTTACCCATCAGACCGAAGCCGATGACGGAATTGTAGGTACGGTCATATTCCAGATCCACGTTGGGGTATTCATATGTAAAGTAATGGGAGACGTTTCCTATGGAAGTGACGCCGGCGTTCAGGGCCATTTTAACGTTTTCCAGCGCGTTGGGGCAGCCCAGCATGTGGTCGCTCATATGAGGCTGGATGGGCACTACCTGACCGACAGCCCGCCACTCTTCAGGGGTATTCAGTATCAGGCCGGTCCCCGGAATCAACCTGTCCCGGTACTCTCTGGGAACGCCCATGACCCAGTCGCAGATAAGACCCATTCGTGACATATAGCTGCCGCGTCTGGTCAGTTCTTCATATATGTATTCAAGATTTCGGGCAGTCTCATCCCAGGAGTTCCACCCGATGTGGGAATGTTTGGTGATAAAGCCTTCCGCCATGGCTTTTTTCTTGTACTCTCCTTCGGTCTTGACGCCGTGTTCTTTGAAAAACAGGGTCTCGCCGATGGTTAT
>JAGAEH010000261.1 GCA_017613225.1 Lachnospiraceae bacterium | reverse complement strand
CGGGTGACGCCCTGCAGCGTCTGCGGCGGCCAGCGGCTGAAGAAGACCTCCCTGGCGGTGACCGTGGGCAAAAAGAACATCTATGAACTGACGAACCTGTCCATCACGGACAGCATGGAATACCTGAAAGATACCGAAAAGAGCTTCTCCGAGATGCAGGAGACCATCAGCCACTCCATCTTAAAGGAAGTCTACGCCAGACTGGGCTTTTTGAAGGAGGTGGGGCTGGACTATCTGTCTCTGTCCCGCAACGCCAGCACCCTGTCCGGCGGCGAGATGCAGCGCATCCGCCTGGCTACTCAGGTGGGCAGCGGCCTGGTGGGCGTAGCCTATATTCTGGACGAGCCCAGCATCGGCCTGCACCAGCGGGACAACGGCAAGCTGATCGGCACCTTGAAGCATCTGCGGGATCTGGGCAACTCCGTGATCGTGGTGGAACACGACGAGGAGACCATGCGGGCCGCGGATTTCATCGTGGACATCGGTCCCGGGGCCGGGGAGAACGGCGGCACGGTGGTGGCCACGGGCAAGGCGGAGGACATCATGAACACGCCGGGCTCCATCACCGGCGACTACCTGTCCGGCCGCAGGCGCATCCCGGTGCCGGACAGCCGCAGGGATC
Source organism: Lachnospiraceae bacterium (assembly GCA_017613225.1). Classification (GTDB taxonomy): domain Bacteria; phylum Bacillota; class Clostridia; order Lachnospirales; family Lachnospiraceae; genus UBA3774. Next base: position 11,102 of record JAGAEH010000261.1, on the reverse strand, counting down.
CCAGCGGCTGGCTGAAGATCCTGGGGGCGGCGGAGAACAACTTAAAGAATATTGACGTGGAGATCCCCTTGGGGATATTTACATGCGTCACCGGCGTGTCCGGCAGCGGCAAGAGTTCGCTGATCAACGAGATCCTGTACAAGGTGGCGGCCAGGCAGCTGAACCGGGCCAGGACCATCGCGGGCAGGCACAGGGGCATCGAAGGCCTGGAGCAGCTGGACAAAGTCATCAACATCGATCAGTCCCCCATCGGCCGCACGCCCAGGTCCAATCCGGCCACCTATACCGGCGTCTTCGACCTGATCCGGGACCTGTTCGCCAGCACCCAGGGAGCCCGGGCCAGGGGCTATACCAAGGGACGGTTCTCCTTTAACGTAAAGGGCGGCCGCTGCGAGTCCTGCTCCGGCGACGGCATCATCAAGATCGAAATGAACTTCCTGCCCGACGTGTACGTGCCCTGCGAAGTCTGCAAGGGCAAGCGCTACAACCGGGAGACGCTGGAAGTGAAGTATAAGGGCAAGAGCATCTACGACGTGCTGGACATGACGGTGGCGGAGGCCGTGGAATTCTTTGACCCGGTGCCCTCCATCCGCACCAAGCTGCAGATGCTGGACTACGTGGGCCTTTCCTACATCCGGCTGGGACAGCCCTCCACCACCCTGTCCGGCGGCGAGGCCCAGCGGGTGAAACTGGCCACGGAACTGTGCCGGCGCAGCACCGGCAGGACGCTGTACATTCTGGACGAGCCCACCACGGGCCTGCACTTCGCCGACGTCCACCGGCTGGTGGACATCCTGAGGCGGCTGTCCGAGGGCGGCAACACCGTGGTGGTGATCGAGCACAACCTGGACGTCATCAAGATGGCGGACTACATCATCGACATGGGGCCGGAGGGCGGCGACGGCGGCGGCACGGTGGTGACCACCGGCACGCCGGAGCAGGTGGCGGAAGATCCGGACTCCTACACCGGGCAGTATCTGAAGCCCATGCTGGAGCGCGGCATGGAGTGAAGCGTCTTGTCATCCTGAGCGCAGTCCGCGAAGCGGATGCAGCCGAAGGATCCTTCGTCGCTGCGCTCCTCAGGATGACATGCAGAGTGCAGCTGAAGCGGAAGGATCCCGCGAACTTAAGACATACGGAAACACAGGGAGAGATAATAAATGAACGACGAAGAAAAAAGCATCCCGGAAGAGAGCGAAAATACAGAAGAAAACAGGCAGGGATTCATCCTGATGGGACAGGACGGCGGTGAGGACGCCGCTGAGGAAGAGGCGGAAGACACCGGGCTGGAAGAGACGGAGGACGAGGACGACGACGATCCCGACAACACCCGCCAGTTCGAGCGCTGCATCATGTGCGGCCGTACGGCAAAGGACGCCGGCGACCTGATCCACATGCCCGGCGGGCTGACCCTCTGCCGGGACTGCATGCAGAGGAGCATGGACATGATCGCCCATCAGGACTTTTCCAACATGGATTTTTCCAACCTGCCCTTCAACGTGCGCATGATCGACCTGACCAAGATGGGCCCCGGAGGCCCTTTCCAGCCCATGGATCAGGGGGACGGGGACGAGCCTCAACCCGCTAAAAAGAAGAAGGCGAAAAAGAAGGCGGAGCCTGCCCTGACCATGAAGGACATCCCGGCGCCCCACATCCTGAAGGGCTGGCTGGACGAATACGTCATCGGCCAGGAGAAGGCCAAAAAGGCCATCGCCGTGGGCGTTTACAACCACTACAAGCGGGTGCTGGCCAAGCCGGACGACGTGGAGATCGAGAAGAGCAATATCCTGCTGATCGGCCCCACCGGCAGCGGCAAGACCTATCTGGTCCGCACCCTTGCCAAACTGCTGAAAGTGCCGCTGGCCATCGCGGACGCCACCTCCCTGACGGAGGCGGGCTACATCGGCGATGACATCGAGAGCGTGCTCTCAAAGCTTCTGGCGGCAGCGGGCAACGACGTGGAAAAGGCCGAGCGGGGCATCGTCTACATCGACGAGATCGACAAGATCGCCAAGAAAAAGAACATGAACAGCCGCGACGTGAGCGGCGAGTCCGTACAGCAGGAGCTTTTGAAGATGCTGGAGGGCAGCACCGTGGAGGTGCCCGTAGGCGCCGGCAGCAAGAACGGCATGGTGCCCCTGGCCAACATCAACACCCAGAACATCCTGTTCATCTGCGGCGGCGCTTTCCCGGGGCTGGAGGATATCATCAAGGAGAGGCTGAAGGAACGGTCCTCCATGGGCTTCAACGCGGATTTAAAGGACCGTTTTGAGCAGGAGAAGAACATCATCAAGCGGGTCACCACCGAGGACCTGCGCAAATTCGGCATGATCCCGGAATTTCTGGGCCGCATGCCGGTGGTGGTGACGCTGGACGAGCTGACGGAGGAATTCCTGGTCCGCATTCTGAAGGAGCCCCGCAACGCCATCATGAAGCAGTACGTGAAACTGCTGGCCATGGACGAGGTGCAGCTGGTCATCGAAGACGACGCCCTGCAGGTGATCGCCAGGGCCGCCCTGGAAAAAGACACCGGCGCCCGTGCGCTGCGGGCGATCCTGGAGGAGTACATGCTGGACATCATGTATGAGATCCCCAAGGATCCCAACATCGGACGGGTGATCATCACCAAGGAATACCTGGAGGGCCGCGGGGGGCCGCGGATCGAGCTGCGGGGCAGCATGTGAGGAGCCCCTATGCGGTAAAACTGATAAAGATTGACAAAACTGTCGGTTTTCCATACAATTATTTAATTAAAAAGCTGTCTTGGAGTGCCCTATGAGATTTACTAAAATGCACGGCCTTGGAAATGATTTCATATGCGTGAACTGCTTTGAGGAGGAGATCACCGTCGATCCAGGCAGGATCGCCGAGCTGGTGTGCCACAGGCATTTCGGCATCGGCGCGGACGGCCTTCTGCTGATCCGCGGCTCCGACGTCGCGGATTTCCGCATGGACCTGTACAACGCGGACGCCACCCGGGCGGAGATGTGCGGAAACGGCATCCGCTGCCTGGCCAAATTTGTCTACGATCACGGCCTTACCAACATGCAGAACATCACGGTGGAGACTCTGGCGGGGATCAAAAAGCTGGATCTTTCCGTGAAGGACGACAAATGCCGTCTGGTCTCCGTGGACATGGGGCAGGCCACTTTAAACAGCAACGGGGTGAGCCGCCTGCTCACCGGCGAGGACTTCGGCTCCCTGTCTGCCGGCGAAGTGCTGGAGACCGTCAACGTGAGCGGGAAAGACGTGCGCTTTGTGGTGCTGGACACCGGAGTGCCCCACGCGGTGCTGTTCGTGACCAGGTCCGATGAGGCCCCTGTCCTGACCAGCGGCCCGGTGATCGAGTGCCACACCCGCTTCCCGGCGCGCACCAACGTGGATTTCGCGGAAGTGGCGGACCGGACGCATATCCGGCTGAGGGTGTGGGAACGCGGCGTCGGCGAGACCATGGCCTGCGGCACCGGCGCGACGGCGGCGGCGACGGCGGCGGCCCTGCTGGGGCTCTGCGACCGCAGCGTGGACGTGCGGCTGCCCGGCGGGACGCTGAACATCACCGTGGAAGACAACGGCCACCTGACCATGTGCGGCCCCGCGACGGAAGTCTACACCGGAGAATTCAATATCTAAATACAAAGTGGGGAAAAACGTAAGAAAACAGTTAGGAATTTCCGGATAATACTGTTATAATGTCATTTACGCCGTGAATACGGCAATAAAGATAAAAAAACAGTCAGAGGGATAACTATGGCTTCTAAAAAAGACAAGTTTGAAAATGCCACCGGCATGCCCGAAGAGGGCAGTCCGATGACTGGAGGACCGGAGGAACCGAAGAAGAAAAGGAAAAAAGGCAAATTCATTGCCCTCCTGGTTCTGGAGATCCTGCTGGTGCTGCTGGTAGCAGCCGGTGCGGTGTTCTTCTTCTGGTCCAAGAACAAAGTGGACAACATGCAGCGTCCCGCGCAGGAAGCGGAAGAGACCTTCGCCCCCGCGGATGTGGTCACGAACCCCGACATCCCGGAAGAGGCCAAGAAGACCATGAGAGAGAAGTACACCACTTTCATGATCTACGGTGTCGACGCCCGCAACAACCGCGACCTGGTCAAATACGCAAACGCGGACACGGACATCATCTGCTGCATCAACAACGAGACGAAGGAAGTAAAGCTGGTATCCATCCTGCGTGATACCTTCCTGGAGACTTCCAACGGCAAGCACACCAAGCTGACGGACATCTACGCGGGCTACGGCGTACAGGAGTCGATCCAGACCATCAACAGATGCTGCGACCTGACCATCACCCAGTACGTGACCGTCAACTGGACCCTGGTGGCCAAGATCATTCAGTACATCGGCGGCATCGACATCGAGCTGTCCAACGCGGAGGCAAAGGCCATCAACGACTATTCCTACGAGATCTCCACGATCTCCGGGATCCCCACCTCCTACGTGGAGGCCAGGGGCCGCGACACCTATCATCTGGACGGCGTGCAGGCTGCTGCCTACTGCCGCATCCGCAGCGTGGGCCATCACGACATCACCCGCGCGGAGCGCCAGCGCAAGGTCATCTCCATCGCCCTGACCAAGGTCAAGGCCATGAGCCTGACGGAGCAGGTGGGCCTGCTGGACATGGCTACGCAGGAAGGCAACATCGCCACCAACTTCAGCTATACGGAGCTGATGAGCATCCTGACGGACGTGGGATCCTACTGGATCGGCGAGCAGACCCTGTTCCCCTTTGAGGGACAATACAAGGATCAGCGCAACCTCTCCACGGCTTACGTCTACTGCAATACGCTTAGTGAGAACGTGACGATGCTCCACAAGTTCCTCTATGGACAGGAAAACTACCAACCTTCCGGAACGGTGGAGGAAGTGAGCGATTACATCACCTCCTACCGCAAGGAACATCCGTAAACCACGACCGCGGCCTTCTGGCCGCGGTTTTCTGATGCTAATATAACAATGATAAAAACGATAGCGAAGATCACAACTGATTTCGACAGCAAATTCGGCATCCCCCGCCAGCCGGGCCTGATCCCAGCGGCCCGGGGACGCATCGTCTTTGAGCCTGAATTCCGCAATCCGGATACGGTCCGCGGCCTGGAGGCCTTTTCCCACCTGTGGCTGATCTGGGGCTTTTCGGAGAACGTCCGCGATGACTGGTCCGCCACCGTGCGGCCGCCCCGTCTGGGGGGCAATAAGCGGCTGGGGGTGTTTGCCACCCGCTCGCCTTTCCGGCCCAATCCCCTGGGGCTTTCCGTGGTAGAACTGTTGTCGGTGGAGCCGGACACGCCGGAGGGCCCGGTGATCACGGTGGCAGGCGTGGACATGCTGAACGGAACACCGATCTACGATATAAAACCCTATGTGGCGTACACGGACGCCGTCTCGGAAGCGGAGAGCGGCTTCGCGCCGGAGGCTCCGGCGAGGAAGGACGTACGGGCCGACGCGGCCCTGCTGGGGAAGCTTCCCGAGGAAAAGCAGGAGGCTCTGCTGCAGGTGCTGGCCCTGGATCCCCGGCCGTCCTATCATGACGACCCGCAGCGGGTGTACGGTTTTCCCTTTGCCGGGCGTGAGGTGAAGTTCCGCGTGGAGGGGGAGACCGTGGTGCTGCTGGAGATAGAGTAAAGATCATGCACGCGGCTGCCGTTTGCCTGGAACAGCGTTCCCGGGGACGGCAGTTTCGTGAATAACAGGATATAAAAATCATCAAAGAGGTAAGTGCCATGACACAACTGGAATTCCTGCGATCCGTCACGGAGCAGAAAAAGGCCCGCATCCTGGACGCCAACGACCGTATCCACGATTTCGCGGAGCTTTCTTATGAAGAGGTCAAAAGCGCGGATCTGCTGTGCGGGATCCTGGCGGAAGAAGGTTTTGCCGTGGAGCGGGGCCTGGCGGGCATGCCCACCTGCTTTACCGGCACCTTCGGGAAGGGCGGCCCGGTGATGGGTATTCTGGGCGAATACGACGCCCTGGACGCCCTGAGCCAGGAGAGCGGCTGCACGGTGAAAAAGCCCCTGAAGGAAGGCGCGCCGGGACACGGCTGCGGCCACTGCAGCCTGGGCACCGGCTCCCTGCTGGCGGCGATCCTGGTGAAGGAGTACCTGCAGGCCAATGATCTGCCGGGCACCGTCATCTATTTCGGCTGCCCCGCGGAGGAAGGCGCGGGTTCCAAACAGTTCATGGCCAGGGCAGGCCTTTTTGACGGCTGCGACTTTGTCTATACCTGGCATCCTTCCACTACCAATGACGTTTCCGTCAACAGCAGCACGGCCATCATGGGCGGCAATTTTGCCTTTACCGGCATCACGGCTCACGCCGGCGGCTCTCCCTGGCTGGGACGTTCCGCCCTGGACGCGGCTGAGCTGATGAGCGTGGGCTGCAACTATCTGCGGGAGCACATCATGGACGGGCAGCGCATCCACTACGCCTATTCCGACGCGGGCGGCACCGCGCCCAACGTGGTCCAGGGCCACGCCGTGGTCAAATACGAGGTGCGGGCGAAGACCGTGGCGGAGGTGAAGCTCTTGTGGGACCGCGTGGTGCGGGTGGCCGAAGGAGCCGCCCACATGACGGAGACCGCGCTGGACGTCAGGAAGACCATGGCCTTTTCCGACCACACCAACAACTCCGTGCTGGCAAAGATAGCCAGCGGCTGCCTGCAGGAGGTAGGCGCCCCGGCCTGGGACGAGGAGGATTTTGCCCTGGCCAAAGCGTATCTAAACTCCTATGAGCCCATGCAGCTGGAGAGCATCAAGGCGGGTATCGCCGCGGAATTCGGCGAGGAGGCGCTGGAGGAGATCCTGGAGCGCCCCCTGCAGACGCGGGTCTTCCCCTATGACAGATCTAAGGGGAAGTTCATGGGCGGTTCCACGGACGTGGGGGACGTAAGCTACGCCGCGCCCACCTGCGAGATCCATGTAGCCTGCGCCTGCATAGGAAACATCGGCCACAGCTGGCAGATGGCCGGCCAGGCGGGGAGCCGCATCGCCCACAAAGGCCTGCTGACGGCGGGCCAGGCCATGGCTCTGGCCTGCATCCGCACCATGGAAGACCCGGCGGCCATGGAGGCCGCCAAGGCGGAGCTGCGCAAAAAGAACGGCGGCCGCTATACCTGCCCGCTGCCGGAGGACGTGCAGCCGCCCATCGGGACCTATTGACGTGTAATGGGGACGGTTCTCTTTTCACATCCTGTGAAAGGAAAACCGTCTTCCTTGTTTTTGGAGGAAGATCATGAGAAAGATCGAGACCGCGCAGTATAGTGAGTTCATCGCCAAGGCCCGGGCGAATACGGCCAATCAGATCTACCCGGCCTCCATCGCCGAAGGCATCCAGGAGGGGGACATCTATGTCAGTGACGCGGACGACGCGGCAGCGGTCCTGTTCTGGCATTACTGCGGCTTTGCCTTCATCACCGGCGAGCCGTCGGAACGGTTTTTGAGACAGCTGAGCGAAGACGTCTGCTTTTCGCAGGACAGGCGGATGGTCCTGATCACCCATGACGAAGCGGTGGTGAGGTTTTTTAAAGACAGAGGATACGAGACCGGCGGCAGGATCGAATACTGCTATGGAGAAGCTGCCGGACGGGCTCCGGAGTCAGACGCGGCTTCCGGACATGCCCCGGAGACAGAATCGGTTGAAGGGGAAGCATTCAGCCCCTTCCGCCTTGAGCGGATAGACCGGGAGAATTACGACAGGATCACCGGACGGATCAGTCCCCGCTTTTCCTGGCAGTCCGCGGAGGAGTTCCTTAAAAAGAGCTTTGGCTTCGCGGCTTTTGAGGGCGATACTTACTGCGGCACGGCCTTTGCCTCCGGGATCAGTTCCAAAGAGGCCGATATCGGCGTGGAGGTGGTTCCGGAATACCGGGGCCGGGGGCTGGCGTCAGCCCTGGTGCGCAGAGCCTGCGCGGAAGCGCTGGCAAGAGGAAAGCAGCCGGTGTGGGATCATCACGCCTCCAATATCGCCTCGGGGCGCACAGCGAGAAGATGCGGCTTTGTGCAGAAACAGGTGAACACCTTTATCAGCGTTAAATCAGCGGGGAAGTAAGCCATCTTAAACATGGGCAGCTGGACGTACATGAGAACCGTGTATAAAGAAACGTCCCCTATGCACGCGTGTATAGAGAAACGTCCCCTATGCACGGACCGTCCCCGTTGCACATTTCCCCGGCTCTGTGCTATGATACAGACAGCCGGGCTGTTGTCTGGCCGGCATCATTCATGGAGAAGGAGCAAAGAAGGAAATGCTGAAATTTGATCCGACCCTTTATCACTACGCTTCAAGAAGAAATACGGTATACGCGAAAAACGGCATGGTCTGCACCTCCCAGCCCCTGGCTGCCCAGGCAGGCCTGGACATTTTGCGGAGAGGCGGCAACGCCATCGACGCCGCCATCGCCGCGGCCACGGCCCTGACGGTGGTGGAGTGCTACTGCAACGGCATCGGCGGCGACGCCTTCGCGCTGGTCTGGACCGGCGGCAAGCTCCATGGCCTGAACTCCAGCGGCCCCTCCCCGAAGCGGATCTCGGCGCAGGCCATCCGTGACATGGGCTATGAGCAGATGCCCAAATTCGGGTTTATTCCCGTCAACGTACCCGGCGCCCCCGGCGCCTGGGCGGAGCTCTCCGAACGCTTTGGCAGACTGCCCCTCACCACGGTGATGGAGTCCGCCATCCGGTACGCGAGAGAAGGCCATCCCGTGGCCGTCACCAACGGCGTGGGCTGGGGCAGGGCCGCCGAGCGCTACAAAGCCCAGGAGGGTGAGGAATTCAAATACTGGTTCGAGACCTTCGCCCCGGGGGGCGAAGTGCCGAAGCCGGGGGATATCTGGAAGTGCGAGGACATGGCCCGTTCGCTGGAATCCATCGCCCAGACCAGGGCCCGCAGCTTTTACGAGGGGGATCTGATGGAGAAGATCGTGGCGTTCTCCGATAAGTACGGCGGTTTCTTCTCCCCGGAAGATCTGACCAGCTATAAGCCCGAGTGGGTGGAGCCCATCAGCATGGAATACCGGGGCTATCACGTCCACGAGATCCCGCCCAACGGCCAGGGCATCTCCGCGCTGATGGCGCTGAACATCCTGAAGGGCTTCGACCTGGAGCCGGACCGGGAGACCGCGGAGAACTATCATCTGCAGATCGAGGCCATCAAGCTGGGCATGACGGACGCGGCCAAATACGTGACGGATCCACGGTCCATGACCGTGACCGTGGAAGACCTGCTCTCGCCGGAATTCGCGGCGGAGCGCAGGAAGCTGATCGGCCATGATGCCATCGACCCTGTGCCGGGGAACATCCAGAAGGGCGGCACCGTGTACCTGTGCGCCGCGGACGGAGAGGGCAACATGATCTCCTACATCCAGAGCAACTACATGGGCTTCGGCAGCGGCCTTGTGGTGCCGGGCACCGGCATCGCGCTGCAGAACCGGGGCAACAACTTCTCGCTGGATCCCAACCACGACAACGTGCTGGAAGGCGGCAAAAAGCCCTATCACACCATCATTCCGGCTTTCCTGACAAAGGACGGCCGGCCGGTGGGGCCTTTCGGCGTCATGGGCGGTTTCATGCAGCCCCAGGGGCATCTGCAGATGGCTGTCAATACGATAGATTTCGGCATGAATCCCCAGGATTCCCTGGATGCTCCCCGCTTCCAGTGGATGGGCTCCGGCCGCAAGCTGGATCTGGAGGACAGGGTGCCGGACTCCATCAAGCAAGAACTGGCCGACCGGGGCCACGAAGTCCGGGTCATCTCGGATTACGGCAGCATGGGCAAGGGCGAGATCATCTGGAAGATGGGCGAGGTCCTGTGCGGCGGCTGCGAACCCAGAGCCGACGGCACGGTGGCGTCTTACTGACAGAAGAGCTTCAAAAGAGACAGGGGCGGGAGACCGCCCCTGATCTTTATAATGGGAACGAGGTGAAAAGAGAACCGTCCCCATTTCACATGTGAAAAGAGAACCGTCCCCGTTTCACGTCATGACTGGGTAGCCCAGGCGGACACGTGGTCGATGAACCGCTGCAGGACAGGGCTTCTGGCGGCGCCGTTCGCGTTGGTGTAAGCCAGGCAGATGGTACGCTTTTCACCGGTGCTGAGAGGCCGGCTGTCGATGCCCTGGGCTCCCGCATTGCGGAGCAGCATCTCCGGGAGGATGGCAACGCCGCGCCCCTGGCGCACCATTGAGAGCACAGACAGGTCCCGCAGATGGACAGACAGCACATGGGGATAGTCCTTCGGGATCACCCGGAAGAAGGCCGGAGCATCATATTTGAGACCATCCTCCTGGATGATGAGGTCATAGCCGCGCAGCTCCAGCGGGTGGACTGTCTCTTTTTGGGACAGCGGATGGCCCTTTGGAAAGACCACATGGAACGGGTCACTTCGCAGCGGCAGAAAGGAGAAGGTTCCCTGTGTGCCTGCGGAGACAAAGGCACAGTCGACGGTGCCCTCCTGAAGCCAGTGCTCGATCTCCAAGTAGCTGCCTTCAAATGTGATGACTTCGGTCCAGGGGAACTTTTCTAAAAAGGGATCGATGATCTCCGGCAGCCAGTTGACGGCGACGCTGGAGATCGTGCCAACGTTCAGCCGGGCGGATTCCTTGCTGCCGAGCCTTTCTGCCACTTCTTTCAGAACTGACTGCTGCTCCAGGATAGTTTTGACATATGGCAGCAGAGTCTGGCATTCTCTTGTGGGCGTTACGCCGCTGTGGCTGCGCTCCAGCAGAGAGATGCCCAGCTGCTCCTCCAGCCGCTCCAGGACGTGGCTGGCCGCGGAGGGAGAATAGCCCAGCTCCGTGGAAGCTTTGGCAAGGCTCCCCAGTTCGATGGCCTTCATTAAAATGCTGAGATCTTTGGTTTCCAAAGCAAATATCCCCTTTTCGTAAGATGTTCTACGATATTATACCGCGGATCGGCCCGGAAGTGTTGAAAAATTTTCAATGCCGTTTTGCAAATGCTTCGCTTCTCAAATGGACAGCCTCATAATAGTATGGTAATCGGAGTTCATCGTTCCGTCCGGTTTTCCCCCAATTACCAAAAGCGGAACCCTGGGCTCCGCTTTTTATGTCTTTCCTGCTGAATAAGCAGATCTTTTCTGCT
>JAGAEH010000260.1 GCA_017613225.1 Lachnospiraceae bacterium | reverse complement strand
GGTTCACAATGTCACCGACCACGATCTCCGAGGCGGGGATCTCCTGCAGGACGCCGTCCCGAATGACCTTTGCGGTCTCCCGGGACTCTTCTTCCGCGCGCAGGGCGGAGGCCTTGCCCTCCTGCCGGCTCTCGGATACGGCGGCCACGATGTCCGCGATCAGGATCGCGACCAGCACGCCGGCAGGCTCATACCATTCCGCCCGGCCGAAAAAGAACAGCACCAGCTGGATCAGCAGCGCCACCAGCAGGATCATGATCATCGGGTCACGGAAACCCTGCAGGATTTTCTTCCACAGGGGATCCGGCGGGATCTGCGTGAGCGTGTTCGCACCATGCTCCCGGCGGCTTTGTTCGACTTCCGCGGCGGTCAGGCCCTGGTATTCCATCTGTACATACTCCTTTGCACCTTTTGCGGCGCCGGAAAATAGAGAAAAGACTTAACATTTATTTTATCACAATCCCCTGCGGGGAACAAGAACGGGCTTTTCGAAAACAGGCACTGTGTGGTACAATCAGATCCTGAGGAAAGAAGCGGGAAGCCCCGGGCTTCCCCGAAAGGAGAAGAAGATGAAGAAGATCTTTGTGATGGTGCTGGCACTGTGCCTGGCGCTCACGGTGCTGCCCGCGGCGGCGGAGGACTTTGCCGGCACCTGGTACGCGGTCGCGGCCGGGGTGACCCTGGGGGAGATGACCCTGAACGCGGACGGGACCGTGGTCGTTGATTACTACGATGAGAAGATGGAAGGTACCTGGAGCGCGGACGGGGATGCGGTGAACGTGACCATCGAAGGCGCTACCCTGGAACTCGCCTGGAACGGGACTTCCCTGTACAGCGCGCAGATCTATTACCTCTTTTTACGGACGCCCGGCCAGGTGACGGCGGACCAGCTGAACGCCTATACGGAAGACGGCACGCTGCCGGAGGGCATCGACAAGGATACCATGGACGGCATCCTGCAGAATGTGAATGCCCTGTACAGCGCCTTTGAACAGGCCGCGGAGACCCCGGAAGAGACCGAAGCGCCGGCAGAGACCGGTGAAGAGGGCAAGACCGCGGTCGAGGACGGGCTGGTGCTCTCCACCCTGAAGGAGAACTTCCTGGTCCGGGATCAATACGGCACGAAGCGGGCCTTCTATATCGCCGTGCTGCAGAACAATTCCGAAGTCAAACTCTACCTGGACAACGCTTCCCTGAAGCTGCTGGACGCGTCCGGGACGGAGTTCGCGGAGTCCGGCTTCTTCTATCCCAGCGGATCGAAGTGGCTGGAGCCCGGGGAGACGACCCTGGTGGGTATGCAGGTGGACCTGCAGGAAGGCAGTGAAGCAGCGAACTACAAGGCGGAGATCCCCGCGGAACAGCCCGGCAGGTATGCGACAGAGGATGTCAGCCTGGAGATCACAGGTGTTGAACTGGCCCTGGAAGAAGGAGCCGGTTCCTATGGCCAGCAGGGCGCCTGGGTGACCGTGACCAATAACGGCAGCGAGCCGCTGGCCGGGTTTGAGATCATCGCCGCCTTTGAGGATGCGGACGGCATGCCCTGGGGCCTGGAGACCGTGACCGTATACAGCGACAAGCTCCCCGCGGGCAGCAGCTATTCCTACTGGGTCAGCCTGGACAGGGACGTCAAGGAATACTGCGAAGCGAACGGTATCACGCTGACGCAGGTGGAAACCTACGCCTGGAAAGAGATCCGGGACTGACGGATACACATAAATGAAGACCGGGATGGTTCCTTTTCCGAACCATCCCGGTCTTTTTACTTTCGGCGCGACTTATGAGAACTGGTAGATCCGCAGGCCGTCGAACTTGCGCACCAGCTTCAGCATGCTGTTGAAGGGCAGCCAGTCCTTGTCCTTGTCGGAGTCATCCAGGGACTCGTAGTGGGCGAAGATCTCCTCCTCCGTGGGGTTCCCGTCCATGGCCAGCTTATGGCAGCGCGTATGCTCCCGGAGCATCCTGGTGTAGTCGGAAGCCTTGACGCCCCGCGGGGGTTTCACATGCTCATAGTCATCCCCGTAGCGCCAGCCCATGCTCCTGTGCTCCCGTACCCAGCGGCAGTGCTCCAGCGGGGCGATGATGTCGATCATCTCATCGGTAAAGGCCTTGAGTTCGTCAAAGTCCACAGGCCGGTCCGTATAGAAGCAGAGGATCACGTTCAGGTAGCGGGCAAAGCTCTTAACCTGGTTGATGTTCGAGAGCTTGTATTCCAGGCTCAGCCCGGCAAAGTCCGCCTCCAGCTGTTCGGTGGAGACCTTGTTTTCCCTGCCCTGGTAGGAGTAGCGGCCGTTCAGCGCCACGGCGAAGTCGTGCATGTGGAGGAAGTTGCTGCTGGACAGGTAGAGGTGCTTGTTCTCATGGGAGATCGTTACGGTATCACAGTCCACCGTCAGCGGGATCCCCTTGAGGTCCACGATGTGCATGATATCGTCGACAAAACGCTTTTCGTCACCGGCCATATCGCTGTAGTCCTTCAGGCGGGGCGGAGCATCTTTTTTGCCGCCGCGCTTCCACTTCGTATACTCCTTTTCCCAGGCCTTGATCTTTTCATCCTCATCCGCGTCGTAATGGTAGATGGCATGGATCCTGTTGCCCCGGAAATTGAAATCCACACTCATCGGGTGCATCTCTTTGCGGCTGTTGCGGCCGTAGGCGGTGCGGTCCCAGCACTGCAGCTCATCGCAGAGCATCAGCATATAGGCGAGGGGATGCAGGTTCATGTTGAAGCGGGGCTTGGTGCTCTTTTTGTAGTTGCCGGCAACGGTGAACTTGTACAGGCTGTTGTGCAGCAGGATCGCGCCAAGTGCATCAATGTGCACGGGGAGCAGGTCCTCCGGATGGTCCGGGGTATCTTTCCCGGTATCAAACCCCATGGTCCGGACCAGTTCGCGGTACAGCCGCACCGCGCTGAAGAACGCGTGGTCCATATAGTAG
>JAGAEH010000259.1 GCA_017613225.1 Lachnospiraceae bacterium | reverse complement strand
TCCATGAACTGGGACAGCTGGGAGCTTCCGAAGAACTCCTTCACCGCCGCGGTCACGGGCTTGATGTTGATCAGGGACTGAGGAGTGATGTCCTCGATGTCCTGCGTGGTCATGCGCTCGCGCACCACGCGCTCCAGGCGGGACAGGCCGATGCGGTACTGGTTCTGCAGCAGCTCGCCCACCGCGCGGATGCGGCGGTTGCCCAGATGGTCGATGTCATCCTTGGTGCCGATGCCGTGGCTCAGATGGATCAGGTAGTTCACGGAGGCAAAGATGTCTTCCTTGGTGATGTGCTTCGGGATCAGGTCGGAGATGCGCTTCTTCGCGGTCTCCTTCACCTCATCCATGGACTCGCAGGAATCCAGGATCTCCTTCAGCACGGACCAGCGGACGTTCTCCTTGATGCCGATGTCCATGGGATCGAAGTCCACATGCTTCGCCATGTCCACCATCATGCTGGACAGGACCTTTACTTTATTCTTATCGTTGTCGTTGTCGTAGACCCATACGAAGGGCACGCCGGCGTCCTGGATCGCGGTGGCCTGCTCGCGGGTGACCAGCTGGCCTTCTTCGCCCAGTACTTCGCCGGTCTCCATGTTGACCACGTCCTCCGCCAGCACATGTCCGGCAATGCGTCTCTTACAGTGGAGCTTCTTATTCTATTTGTAGCGGCCCACTTTGGCCACGTCATAGCGCTTCGGATCGAAGAGCATGCTCTCGATCAGGCTGCGGGCGTTGTCGATGAACAGCGGCTCGCCGGGACGGATCTTGCGGTAGAGTTCCAGCATGCCCTCATCGCTGTTGGTGGCGGGATCCTTTGCCAGGGTGGCGGCGATCATGGGGTCCTCGCCGAAGGTCTCGATGATCTCCGCGTTGGTGCCGATGCCCATGGCACGCACCAGTACCGTAAAAGGGACTTTGCGGGTGCGGTCCACGCGGACGTAGAAGACGTCGTTGGAATCCGTCTCGTACTCCAGCCAGGCGCCGCGGTTGGGGATCACCTGAGAAGAATAGAGCTCCTTGCCCAGTTTGTCCTTGGTGATATCGAAATAGATGCCGGGGGAGCGGACCAGCTGGCTGACGATGACGCGCTCCGCGCCGTTGATCACGAAAGAGCCGGTGGCGGTCATCAGGGGCAGGTTGCCCATGAAGATCTCGTGCTCCTTGATCTCGCTGGTCTCCTCGTTGATCAGGCGCACACGCACCTTCAGCGGTGCCTCATAAGTGGCATCGCGGTCCTTGCACTCTAAAATGGAATACTTGACGTCGTCCTTACAGAGTTTGTAATCGACGAACTCCAGGCCCAGCTGGCCGTTGAAGTCCTGGATGGGGGAAATATCATCAAACACCTCTTTGAGGCCCTCATCCAGAAACCACTGGTACGAATCCTGTTGGATCTCTATGAGATCAGGCATTTTGAGAACTTCTTTCTGCCTTGCATAGCTCATCCGAACACTGTTTCCGGATTTTACTGGGCGTATCCTGTTTTTTTCCATAGACGCTTCACCCCTATAATGATATATTTATAAAAGATCGATCACTGTGTTGCACTTGGCTAACCCTGTTTTTTGCGCATAATTCACCCAAGATGCCACAGTAAAGCAAATTTCATACTATCAAAGCGCGATCCGGATGTCAAATACTTTTTTTCGTTGACGGGAAATTTTTTTCTCTGTATAATGGTTTGGATTGCGAACATCATTCGGAGGTCGAACAACATGCAAACAGCACTCATGCAGCACCTGATCCTGGCAGCGCTGCCCACGGCCGTGAAAGTCATCTTCATCGTACTGACGGCCATCATCATCGCGCTGGTCATCCTCTACTTCTTCGGAAGGCGCATGCAGAAAAAGCAGGCAGCCACGGCGGATACCATCGAGAACATGAAGCAGACCATGTCCATGCTGATCATTGACAAGAAAAAAATGAAGATAAAAGACTCCGGCCTGCCGGCCGCAGCCATTGAAGGCACCCCCAAGTACCTGCGCTGGACCAAGGTCCCCATCGTCAAGGCCAAGGTCGGCCCCAAGGTCATGATCCTCTCCGCGGAGCCCTCCGTCTACGAGATCCTTCCCGTCAAGAAGGAGTGCAAGGTGGAGATCAGCGGCCTGTATATCACGGGGATCAAGAGCGTCCGCGGCGGCACCGTGCCGAAGCCGGAAAAGAGAAAAGGCTTCCGCGCCTGGATCAACCGCTTCAACAAGAAGCTCCACGGCGGCAAGGAGGAGGGACAGCCCACCACCAGGGCAGCCAAGCGGGCCGCGGAACAGGAAGCCGCGAGAAATAAGAAAGCAAAAAAGAATTAAGGCACATGGTGCACGAAAAAAGGCGGGATCATCCGACCCCGCCTCTTTCTATGCCCTTTTTCAGAACTCTACGACTTCCGGCGCCTTCGTGAAGGAGCTGAAGGTCGCCACGGCGTTCTTCATGTAGAAGACTTCCGTGTTGCCGTCGTCCGCGGCATACATCCTCTGCAGGGAGGGATAGGCGTCCAGCATGGACTGCTTCGCCTCGATGCGGTCGTCTTCCACCAGTTCGCCGGCCACGCGCAGCCACTCGCCGTCCTTGAAGGCGCAGATCTCGAACTTGGGGTTGGCGTGCAGCTGCTTTGAGACCGCCTTCACCTTGCCGGTCTGGATGTACAGCTTTCCCTCAAAGATGTGGGCGGTACCAAAGGGCCTGACCCTGGGCTGATCGCCCTCGGCCGTTGCCAGATAGTAAGCGCCTGCCTCTTTTAAGAACTTTTCTACTCTTTCCATGATGTCCTCCTTATTCTATTCTATCTCTCCGCGCAGGATCTTTCGGATCATGACGGTATTGTCCACCATTTCTTTGACCGCGTGGGCGTCCACGCCGTAGACGATCTCACACTCCGGCGGCACCAGCTTCCAGAATTCCGGCCAGTAGAAGTGGTATTCCGGAAAATTGCGGGACTCCATGTTGATCTCCAGGGGGATCTTCTGTTCCATGGCCGCCCTGATGATGCGCCGCGCGATGGCCGTCTCCTCTTCTCCCCAGCTCCTCTTGCGGCGGAAGATCCGGTCCGGATGGGCCACCGCCTCGAAGAGGCCGGTCCTGATGCCGGCGATCATTCCCTCCGCCAGGCCGGGAACGTCAAAACGTTCCCTGGTCTCCTCGTCGTCCCGGAAGTTGGTGGTGCCGTCCGGATGTTCGTACAGGTGCTGCCCCAGGATCAGGAACTCCAGCCCGTATTCCGGCATCAGACTGCGGATGTATCCCTCCAGCGAGGGCAGGTATTCGCACTCCATCCCGACGCGGATGGTAATGCGGTCCGCGTACTTTTTCTGCAGCGCCTTCAGTGTTTCAACGTACTCCGGCAGCCGGTGCATGGGCATCTGATAGTTGAAAGGGTCTCCGGGCACGGGCATGTGCTCCGAAAAGCTCAGTTCCTTCGCCCCCAGGGCGATGGCTGCCTCGATGTATTCCTCGTCCGTCTCCTCCGTGGCATGGCCGCAGCGGGTGGTGTGGACGTGATAGATCCGGTCTTCCAAGGGCGGGCTTTGCATTGGCTTCCTCCGATAAGTGTCTGTCATCCTGAGGGGCTCTGCCCCGAAGGATCCCTTCGAAAGGAAGGATCCTTCGACTCCGTTCGCTTCGCTCACTCCGCTCAGGATGACAGGAGGGAGCGGGGTGACTGGCTGCGGATCACACGGCGAACTGCAGTACGACGAAGCCCATGTAGAGGGCCAGCAAAAGGACGCCCTGCCAGCGCTCCAGCTTCTGCTTTAAGAGCGCGGGGACCGTGAGGATCAGCATCACGAGAAGCATCAGCGGCAGATCCAGCACCAGGGCGGAATTGTGGTTGCAGATGGTCTTTTCCACCGGCAGATCATAGGGCGCCAGCGTTATGGCCACGCCGTTTACCAGGATCAGGTTGAACAGGTTCGCCCCGATGATGTTGCCCAGCGACAGGGCGCCGTGCCCCTTGGCCAAAGCAACGGTGGCGGTGACCAGTTCGGGCAGGGAAGTGCCGATGGCGATGAAGGTCAGGGCGATGACGGAATTCGGTACGCCCATGTAGACCGCCAGCACCGTGCCGTAATCCACCATGAACTTGGCGCCTACGGCGATCAGGGCCGCGCCGATCACCAGGAACAGGAGAGCCTTCCACAGCGGGTCGTCATAGTCTTCCACGTCCGGATCGTCCGCGCCGGGATTCTTTTTGCTCTCCGCCAGGGCTTTCTTTACGCTTATGAAGATATAAGCCACGAATGTGATCAGGAAGAAAATGCCTTCGCCCCGGTTAAACCGTCCAAAGCCATAGGAAATGATCAGGTAGCAGGCCGCGGCAAAGAAGAAGAACGAAACGGGCAGGATCAGGCTCTTCCGGTCCGTATCCGACGGCCTGATGGCAATGGTCAGGGCCGAGATCAGCGCCGTATTGCAGATGATCGATCCGATGGCATTGCCGTAGGACATGGAGCCCACGCCCTTCAGCGCCGCGTTGGCGGAGACCATCACCTCCGGCAGCGTGGTGCCGATGGCTACCACCGTGGCGCCGACGATCAGTTCCGGTATCCTGAACATGGCCGCCAGATCCACCGCGCCGCGCACGAACCAGTCGCCGCCCTTGACCAGGCAGCCCAGTCCTATGACAAATAACAATATCGCGAGCCACAATGAAACGTCCTGTTCCATTTTATCCTCCTGTCTCTAGAAAAACATGTTGCTTGCAAAGATCTCTATGCCGATCCCGATCAGGATCACCCCGCCCAGGATCGAAGCCTTGCCCGACAGACTGGTACCCACTTTTTTGCCAAGGGCAAGCCCGCCCAGGCAGATCACGAAGGTGACCGCGCCGATGATGAGGGCTGCCGTCAGCGCCATGCCGGCGGGATACTGCTCGATGGTAAAGCCCACCGACAGCGCGTCGATGGAAGTGGAGATGCCCTGCAGAAGGAGCAGCCCCGCCCCCAGTACGAAGGGCTTGTGCTCTTCTCTCTTATTATTCCGCAGGCCTTCGATCAGCATCTTTCCGCCGATGAACAGCAGAAGGATCAGGGCGATCCAGGGGATGGCCTTCTGAATGACGGAGAACATCTCCACCGCCTTCGTGACCAGAAACCAGCCGATGAGTGGCATGATGATCTGGAAAAAGGCGTAGACACCCGCCACCAGGCACATCCTTGCGGGCTTCATCTGCGGCTCGTTCAGGCCGTTTGCCAGGGACACCGAAAAGGCGTCCATGGCAAGGCCCACGCCCAGCAGCGCGCTGTTGACAAAAAACATCAATGACCAGTCCATATTTCCTCTTACCTTTGCCGTAGTCCATGAAAAAGAAAGGACCCAGGCGCTATACCTGAGTCATCCGCTCATGTACAGCCTAAACCATACATGAGTCTCACATATTAAAGTAAGCCAGACCTGGTTGGTCGCGATTGTTGACTTACTGCGGCAATGCCGCTTGCTACTCCCTCATGGACGCAATAATTGTAAGCATCCCGGCCGGCTTTGTCAAGTGCCGGCCGGGGTTTTTGTGCAAAAACAGGCAGGAGGCGCGAAAACCTCCTGTCTCATGGGGCTCAGAACCGAAGCAGCGCTACCGCCACGTCGTTCACGTTCGTGCCGGTGGGGCCGGTCATGATCAGCCCGCCTGTCTTTAACAGCGCGTTGTAGGCATCGTTCTCCTGCAGTACCGCGTCGACGCTCACGCCCAGGGTCTTCAGCTCCCCGAAGGTATCCCCGTCCACATAGCCGCCTGCCGCGTCCGTGGGGCCGTCCGTGCCGTCGCTGCCCACCGAAAATACCGCCGCGTGCTCCATGCCTGCGATCCCCGGAGCGGCTGCCAGAGCCAGTTCCTGATTCCTTCCGCCTTTGCCCTTGCCCGTCAGCTTCACCACGGTCTCGCCGCCGGCCAGGAAGGCGCAGCTCGTGCCGTCCGCCGCGTGGGTCTTCAGCACGGAGGCCAGGAAGCTTCCCGCCTCCTTCGCCTGGCAGCAGAGCTGGTCAGTCAGCAAGACGGGGGTGTATCCCAGCCTGCGGCAGGTGTCCGCCGCGGCCGCGCAGAGCTCCCGCATGCTGCCGTTGATCTGGGTGCTCACGTTGTCCAGCTGTTGGGGAGTTTCCACGTCC
>JAGAEH010000258.1 GCA_017613225.1 Lachnospiraceae bacterium | reverse complement strand
TGGGCGTGGAGTACTACGACCGCAATGCGCATGTGCGCTACAACACCTTCGAGCAATACGGAGTGCGGCTCCGCCGCCGCCATGACCGCTGCCGCCCTGACGGAGCTGATGGGCGGGACCCCGGCCCAGTGCGCGGACGCGGTGGCCATCGCCCTGAAGAACCAGCTGGGCCTGGTCTGCGACCCGGTAGCCGGCCTGGTGGAGATCCCCTGCATCAAGCGCAATGCCCAGGGCGTCGTCACGGCCTTCTGTGCCGCGGACATGGCCCTGGCCGGCATTTCATCCTACATCCCGGCGGACGAGGTGATCGCCGCCATGAAGAGCGTGGGCAACGCCCTGCCGGACTCCCTGAAAGAGACCGCCGGCGGCGGACTGGCCGCCACGCCCATCGGACAGCGGCAAAAGGCCCAGATCTTCGGCGAAAAGGAGTAAGCGCCCCTTATCCTGAGCAAGGAGTAAACGCCTGTCATCCTGAGCGAAGTGAGCGCAGCGAACGGAGTCGAAGGATCCCAATAACAGAAAGGCTTTTTCATGAGTTTTCTCCATAGAGTCGCGGGTTCCAGGCGCGACACCGACATGACCACCGGCAACATCCTGCGTCACCTGATCGTGTTCGCGGTGCCTCTTTTGGTGGGCAACATCTTCCAGCAGCTCTACAACATGGTGGACACCTGGGTGGTGGGCAACTACGTCAGCAACGAGGCCTTTTCCGCCGTGGGCACCGTGGGCCCCATCATCAATCTGCTGATCGGCTTTTTCTCCGGCCTGGCCAGCGGCGCGGGCGTGGTCATCTCCCAGTACTACGGCGCCAAACAGTATGACAAAGTCCACGACGTGGTCCACACTGCCTTTGCCATGACACTGATCATGAGTGCCGCCATCACCGTCATCGGTCTGCTTCTGATCCCGCTGATGCTGCATCTGATCAACACGCCGGACGACGTCTATGCCCAGTCCAAGACCTATCTGACCATCTACTTTTCCGGCGTCACCGGCCTGCTGATCTACAACATGAGCGCAGGCATTCTGCGCGCAGTGGGTGATTCTCTAAAACCCTTCCTGTTTCTGGTGGTCTCCACTGTCACCAACATCGCACTGGACCTGCTCTTCGTGCTGGTCTTCCACATGGGAGTGGAAGGCGTGGCCTATGCCACGATCATCGCTCAGGGGTTCTCCGCCATGCTGGTCACCATCGATCTGCTGCGGACCAAAACCTGCGTCAGGCTGAATTTCAGACACCTGCGCATCGACAGAGAGATGTTAAAAAAGGTGGTCAACATCGGCCTGCCCTCCGGCCTGCAGATGAGCATCACCTCGTTCTCCAACGTATTCGTGCAGTCCTACATCAACCACTTCGGCTCCAACGTGATGGCCAGCTGGACGGCCTACAACAAGATCGATGCGCTGATCTTCCTTCCGGTGGCCTCCCTTTCCATGGGCCTGACCACCTTTGTGGGCCAAAACCTGGGCAACAACGACCCGGAGCGGGCAAAGAAAGGTCTGCGGACCTCTTTGATCATGTCCTGCACCATGACGGCGGCCCTGATCCTGCTGATCGTAGTCTTCGCCCCGGACCTGGTGTACTTCTTCAACAGCAAGCCCGAGGTGGTGGAACTGGGCGGCATCTTCTTAAAGACGCTCTCGCCCTTCTATATCTTCCTGGCCGTCAACAACATGTACATCGCGGCGCTGCGGGGCGCCGGCAACTCCCGGGCGCCCATGCTGGCAGTGCTGGGAAGCTACGTGCTGTTCCGCCAGATCTACCTCTTTGTGGTCTCCCGCTTCATCAGCTATACCGAGCTGCCCATCGGTTTCTCCTACCCGGCGGGCTGGATCATGTGCTGCATCGTGATCCTGATATACTATCATTTCCATCCCCTGTCCAAGGCAAAACGGGTGGTGGACTGAGGCTTTCAGGCCGGATCGAAGCATACAAAAACGAGGCAGGCGGTTGGCCTGCCCCGTTTCGTTTTGCCGGTCTCAGCGGATCTCGATGACCTCTCCGATGTACATGCGGTGGAAGTCCTTTCCGGGATACTGTTTGTCCTGCACCTCTTTTGCCATGCCGGCAGGATCCAGGTCCTGGTAATAGAGTTTCCTGCACAGCAGGGTGCGTTTTGCTTCTTTAAAAGTGACGCTCTCTCCCATGGGGACGGCGGTCAGGCCGGCCTCCGCCTCCTTGTCGCAGTCCCGGCCGCTCCTGGTGCCCATGACGTTCAGGGCTTCGCGGTACTTCTCATCATAAAAACTGACGGTGAAATACTCTTCCCGCTCCGTGAATTCCCTGGTGTAGCGGGAGGGGCGCACGTAGATGGTCACCACCGGCTTGTTCCAAAGGGTGCCCATGCCGCCCCAGGAGACGGTCATGGCGTTGTGGCTCTCCATGGTGCCGGCCGCCGCCAGCGCCCAGTCCTTGTCGTATATCGTAAAAATGTCCGTGTTGAATGCTTTGATCTCCATGCTGATGCTCCTTTCCTCTATTCCACTCACAAGCGTGTATAGGGGACGGTTCTCTATACACGCTCTCCGTTATCCTTTTCTGAAAAAGCTGGTATAGACCCGTGGTTCTTCCCGCTGCGGCATTTCAATGCCCGCTGCCCGTCCGGCCTCCTGCAGCTTCAGGTAGTACACCATGTTCCGGGCCACGGTGCGCAGATTCTGCAGGCCTTCCAGGTCCTGCTCCACCTCGGCTGCGTTGTGGCCGAAAATGTCGTTCCAGTAGAATCCGTTGATCAGCGGCATCTCCGCCAGGCTGAAATACTTGGACATGCGCTCCAGCGCGGGTTCGGCGCCGGCCCTGCGGCACACGGCCACACAGGCGGCGGGTTTCAGACGGTAGCGTTCCCGCTCCCGGTTGGAATAAAAGATGCGGTCCATGAAGGACGCCATGTTTCCGGCGTTGGAGGCATAGTGCACCGGCGCGCCGAAAACGAATCCGTCTGCCTCCGAGGCCTTGTCCTTAAACTCATTGACGCAGTCATCGATCACGCAGCGTCCCGTCTTCGCGCAGCCGCCGCAGGCAATGCAGCCGGAAACCGGCTTGTTGCCGATCCAGAAGATCTCCGCCTCCAGGCCTTCCTGCTCAAAGGTCTTCTTCATCTCCTCCAACGCCCGGTTGGTGCTGCCGTTTTTGTGGGGGCTTCCGTTAACCAGTAAAACTTTCATTGTACCCTCCTGATCATGTGACGTTTCTGTATGATCAATATTTGAACATCAGTCTCATGCCCTTTTTGGCGATCTTGAACACCGGGCCTTCCAGCTTTTTCCTGACGTTTTCCAGTTCCTTCCGGATCTGGATGTGCTGAGGGCAGTGCTGCTCGCACTTGCCGCAGCCGACGCAGTTTCCCGCGCCGGTAAAATCGTGGCGCAGGCAGGTGTTCTTCATGTACTCCCGCAGGGCGGTGTATTTTCCTTCGCTCTTCAAGCGGTTATAGACGGAAAAGACGCCGGGGATGTCCACGCCCTTCGGGCAGGGCATGCAGTAGCGGCAGCCTGTGCAGCCCACCAGTTCGTTCTCCCGGATGATCCGGCACACGTCCGCGAATACTTCCCTGTCCTCTTCCGTCAGGCTTCCCGCGGCGCAGTCCCCGGCGATGCGCACGTTTTCCCGCACCATCTCCAGGGAATTCATGCCGGAGAGCACGCAGGTGATGCCCTCCTGGTCCCAGAGCCACCGCAGGCCCCACTCCGCCGGGCTGCGGTCCGGATCCGCCTTGCGGAAGCGCTCCACCGCCTGTCTGGGCAGACCGTTCACCAGCCTGCCGCCCCGGAGAGGCTCCATGATGACCACCGGCACGCCCTTTTCCCTGGCGTGGGCCAGGCCCGTGACTCCCGCCTGGCTGGTCTCGTCCAGGTAGTTGTACTGGATCTGGCAGAAGTCCCAGTCGTAGGCGTCCAGAAGGCCGCAGAAATCATCCGAATTGCCGTGGTAGGAAAAGCCGATCTGACGGATCTGGCCACTCTCTTTCTTTTTTTCGATCCACTCGATGATACCCAGCCGCACCAGCCGCTCCCAGGCGGCCACGTCGTTCAGCATGTGCATCAGGTAATAGTCCACGTGATCCGTCTGCAGGCGCTTCAGCTCCTCCAGAAAGAAGCGGTCCGGATCGTCGCCGCCGTCCTTCAGCCGGTAGTGCGGCAGCTTCGTGGCGATCTTGATCCTGTCCCGGATGCCGGTGCGCTGCAGGATGGTCCCTAAAGCCACCTCGTTTCCGCTGTAGACGTAGGCGGTGTCGTAGTAGTTGACCCCGGCCTCGAAGGCCGTCATGATCTCCTTTTCGGCCTTGTCCAGGTCCGCTTTTCCGCCGCTTGTGGTAAAGCGCATGCAGCCGTAGCCCAGCGCCGATATGTCGTTTCCGTATTTGTCCTTGCGGTACTGCATCGGGATGTCCCTTTCCTGTGGTTCTTGACTTCATTATAAAACCAGAAAGCATCTCTGTCAAAAGACTATGAAAAATGGTATATTGGCAGCATGATAAGGAGTCCCATGCTTTACGTTCATTCCTATGATCTTGATACGCCCTTCGGGGAGATGGCCATTGCCGCCGCTGACGAAGCCGTGACAGCGATATGGTTTGCCGCGCGCGCGAGGCAGGCGCCGGTGGACATGAACCTGGCCCAGCGGGCCGAAACGCCCCTGATCCGGGAGACCGCGGCCTGGATCAGAGCCTATTTTGACGGGAAGCGGCCGGATCCTTCCGCCATCCCTGTGGATCTGGACGGGTCCGAATTCCGAAAAGAAGTGCTGCGGATCATTACCACCGTGCCCTACGGACAGGTGATCAACTACGGCGAGATCGCGAGGGAGATCGCCAGGCGCCGCGGCATCGAAAAGATGGCCGCCCAGGCAGTGGGCGGCGCGGTGGCCTCCAACAAGGTCCTGCTTCTGATCCCCTGTCACCGGGTGATCGGGGCCCACGGCACCCTGGGCGGGTATAACTGCGGGCTGGACATCAAGCGGTGGCTGCTGAAACATGAGCGGGAGTAACAGGGGAACACACAGGGACGGTCCTTTTGTGCTGCCGTGCCGGCAGCACAAAAGGACCGTCCCTGTGTGTTCCCCTGTGTGTTCTGATTGCTGACGAAGCTGACAGCCAGGGTCTTACTTCAGGATCACGCTGGTCTGGCCGCCGATGGTGAGCATCGTGCCGTTTAAGTCGGCTTCGTTCCAGCCGACAAAGGCGGAGATCGAAAGTGCATCCCCGGTCACCTGATCCAGATCCACTGTGATGGGATCGGTGGTGGTATTGTGGATCACGTAGACGGTGCTTCCCTCCCAGGTGGCCGCAAAGCCGCCGGCCTTCGTCTTGCCCAGATCCAGGGGTTCATAGTCGCCCCGGGCGATCTCGGGATTGGCCTTGCGCAGCATGATCAGCTCTTTATAGTAAGTATACAGGCTGTCCACGTCCGCGATCTGGTCCGCCACGGTGGCCTGGACCTGGCTGGAGGCCTTGTAGGTGGTGCCTTCCGGATCTTTGACGGTGTCGCCGTCGCCCCACAGCATGGCCAGACGCCGGTTGGCGTCGGTGTTCGCGCCGCCGCGGGAGCCCCGCATGCCCAGTTCCTCGCCGTAGTAGATGTAAGGCGATCCGGGCGCCAGCAGATACAGGTTGGCCGCTACCTTCATGTTGCCGCTGGCCTCCGTCAGAAAGCCCGCGGCACGGTCCATGTCGTGATTGGACAGGAACTGCACGATCATGGCGCCGTCGCGCATGGACGTCACGTTATCAAGATAGCTGTCCACGTAGTCGGTCAGGCGGCTCACGTCACGGTGATTGGCCGTCTCCGCCAGCAGTCCGCCAGCCGTGGCCACGGAAAAGTCGAAGCAATCCATGGCGGGATAGTAAATGTCGGTGATGCCGTCCGCATCCCAGACCTCCGCCACGGCGTAGACGTCCGGCTTGATCTTGCGCAGCTCGCCCATGTACCACTCCCAGAAAGAAGCGCTGGCGGCGTTGTCCCCCAGATACACGTACTTGGCCGCGTCAAAGCGGAAGCCGTCCACCCCCAGATCCAGATAGTACTTCGCCACGTCCAGCACGGCCTGGCGCACGTTTTCGCTGTCATAATTCAGCTCCGGCATGTCCGTGGAAAAATTGCACTCATAGCAGATGTCGGTGCCGGCCACCTTCTCCCACACACGACCCGTGGGATAGGCCTCGTTCTGGGAACAGGTGCTGTAGAAATCGTAGTAGGGGCTTGCCGTATCACCCTGCCTGCGGGCGACCACAAAGTCGGAGAACCACTTGTTGCGCCGGCCGGTGTGATTGATGACCAGGTCCAGGATCACTTCCACGTTCCGCTCATGGCACAGGTTCAACAGTTCTTTCAAATCCTCCATGGTGCCGAAGGCCGGATCCACCTCGTAATAGTCCTGCACGTCGTACTTGTGATAGGAAGGAGAGGTGAAGATCGGTGTCAGCCACAGGCCCTCCACCCCCAGGCTCTTGCCGGAGTTGGGGTCGCCGTCGTTCAAATAGTCCATGCGGTTGATGATGCCCCGAAGATCGCCGATGCCGTCTCCGTCGGAATCGGAGAAGGAGCCCACGAAGATCTCGTAAAAGACCCGGTAATTGTCCTCGCAGACGAAGCTGGTCTTCAGCGTGTCGCCCTTCAGAGCGATCTCCTCCGCGGGCTGGGGTTCCGTGGCCGGCTCCGTGGGAGCTTCGGTAGGAGCGGCTGTCTCCGCGGATCCGGTGACGGCCGGGGTCTCCGGCGCGGCCGTCGTCGTGCCGACCCCGCCCGAGCAGGCTGTAATGCTTATCATCAGCGCTGCGATCAGCAGCAAAGAAGTCAGTTTTTTCACGGCTGGTACCTCCGTTTCAAATATAACTGGTTTTATTGTACGTCCGGACGGGGGCTTGTCAAGAGGGAGTGGAGGCAGCGATCAAAAGCAGGGCTTTCGTCGTTCTTTCAAAGTGCCGCCGCTTCTTGAAAACAGACCGTGTCCGTGCTACTATTTCCCCATGAATACCGTAACGGAGCTCTACCCGGCCGACGGGGCCGGTAAGCTGGAGCGCAAAACAAAAACATGGACCATCCTCACGGCGGCGGCAGCGGTGCTGCTCTTTGTCGTGTGCGTTTTGCTGTGCGTGCTGACGAACACTGCCAACGCGGCCGCCATGGAGCTGCGGGTGTGCCTCATCAGCCTGCTGGGAGGCTGGGCGGTGATCTTTTGTCACGTCCACTTTATCCGCGGCAGCAAGCGGGAACTGGCCCATTTTAACAATTTAAAGGATGAGCCCCGGGAGGCGGTGAGCGGCGAGGTCACGCTGGATCCCGCGCGCGTCTCCATCAGCCGGAGCATCACGGTGCAGACCCTTCTGATCCGGGACGGGGAGCGCACCCACCGCGTCCACATCAACGCGAAAAAGACGGGCCTTCTGCCGGCGCTGCCGGCCAGGCTGACGGTCTACACGGCCCACGGTTATGCCGTGGCATGGGAGGTGCAGGATGCAGTACGTTAGAAGGTTCTTTTCCTCCATCCCCAAATACCTGCTGTGGGCGGTCCTGTCCACCCTGTTCTGGATGTGGATCTTTACCCTTATCACCAATACCACCGCCGAGAAAAAGGTGGTGCTCTACGCGGACGTCCCGGCCCTGGAGGATCCGGCTCTGGCGGTGAAGCTGGAGGAGAGCATGCCGGAGGGCATCAAGATGGTGAAGGCCCACGCTTTTTCCTATCTGATGTTCATCGACGCGGAGATCGCCGGCGGCGACCTGTACATCGTCCGCGGTTCGGACATTCCGTCCTACAGCGAGAACCTGGCTCCGCTTCCGGCGGCCTACGCCGTTCGGGGGGAGACGGTCTCCCATGAGGGCGTGACCTACGGCCTGCGCATCTATGATGCGGCTTCCAAAACGGGAGCGGCGTCTTCCTATATCACTTATACCGGCGGGGACCGCGAGGCGGAGGACTATTATCTTTGCTTCGGCATCAGCTCCGTGCACTGCGGAGAGCTGGACGAGGCGGCCTTTGCGATCGCGGACACCCTGCTTTCACTGCAATAGTTTTTGGAGGAGACCATGAAGAGAAAGATCATCATCAGCGCGCTTGTACTGGCGCTGCTTTTTTGCGCCTGTTCCGGCGGGGAACCGGCTGGGGAAAGCAAGGAGAGCGGCACTGTGACTGCTGCGGAAAGCGCGGCGCCTGCCGGGGAGACCACCCAGGCACAGCCCACTGAGGCGGAGACGCCGGAAAACGTTCTCCCGGCGGAGCCTTTCCCCACCGGCCTTTACGTGAAGAAGGTGGAGGATCTGCCGGAGGATTTCATCTTCGGCATGGACGCATCCTCCGTGATCGCGGAGGAGGAGAGCGGCGTGGTCTACCGCGGCTTTGACGGGGAGCCCCAGGACGTGTTCAAGACCCTGGCCCAGGCCGGGGTGACCCACATCCGCGTGCGCGTGTGGAACGATCCCTACGACGGGGAGGGCCACGGCTACGGCGGCGGCAACAACGACATCGAAAAGGCGGTGCAGATCGGCACCCGGGCCGCGAAATACGGCCTGAAGCTGATCGTAGACTTCCACTATTCCGATTTTTGGGCGGACCCGGGCAAGCAGATGGTCCCCAAGGCCTGGAAGGACATGGACCTGGAGGCCAAGACCGCGGCTCTGGAGACCTACACCCGCGAGAGCCTGCAGAAGCTGAAGGACGCGGGCGTCGAGGTGGGCATGGTCCAGGTGGGCAACGAGACCAACGGCGCCATGTGCGGCGAAACGGAATGGTCCGCCATCGTCAAGCTGATGTCCGCCGGCTCCAAGGCGGTCCGGGAGGTCTATCCCGAGGCGCTGGTGGCGGTCCACTTCGCCAATACGGAGGGCGGCGCCTACGCGACCTATGCCTCCAATCTTCATATCTATGAGCTGGACTACGACGTCTTCGGCTCCTCCTATTATCCCTACTGGCACGGGACCCTGGAGAACCTGACGAAGGTGCTGAAGCAGGTCGCCGACAAGTACGGCAAGAAGGTCATGGTCATGGAGACCTCCTACGCCTGGACCGGCGAGGACTCCGACTTCTCCGGCAACACCATCTCCGACGACTCCGCCACCGTAAAGCCCTATCCCTACAGCCTGCAGGGCCAGGTCAACAACCTGCGGAACGTGACCCAGGCGGTGGCGGACGCCGGCGGCATCGGCGTCTGCTACTGGGAGGGCACCTGGATCTCCGTCGGCGGCGCATCCAGAGAGGAAAACCAAAAGCTCTGGGAGCGGTACGGCTCCGGCTGGGCCTCCTCCTACGCCGCGGAGTACGACCCCGACGACGCGGGCAAGTGGTACGGCGGCTG
>JAGAEH010000257.1 GCA_017613225.1 Lachnospiraceae bacterium | reverse complement strand
TGGAAAAAGAAGTCCTCATCAAAATCTTCGTCTTTGTCAGACGCGGCAGGCTTTGCGCTCTCCGCCTGCTCCGCGGGCTGCGGGGCCTCCGCTTTTTCAACAGGCCCGGGTTCTGTGCTGTCGGCAGCGGCGCCGGGGCCTTCAGGCTGTCCGCCCTCCGGTTCCTTTTCTCCCTCTGCTTCCGGTTTCGCGTCCTCCTTCGGGCCCTCCGCCGTGATGACTTCCAGGACCTCGGCCTCCTCAAAGTCCTCTCCGGCGTCCTTTTTGCCCTTTTTGGACTTTTTCTCCTTCGGCTCCTTTTCCTTTTTGGGGAAGACCTTTATTCCGAACAGTCTGGCGCATACGCTTACGCCTTCCGCCTCGGGGCCCTTGTGGCCATCATCTGCTTCCGATCCGGACCTTACCCCGGCGTCTTCCTCCCCCTTGGGGTTCTTCAAAAACCCGCCTTTCACGGAGATGATGTGGAGCAGGTAGCTGGCCGCGCCTTTGGCGTCCACCTTAACGCCTTCCTCGAATTTGCCGCCGTTGGCGTCGATCTTGTATCGGAGCGGCACGAACAGTGCGATCAGCAGGATCAGGATCAGCAGGCCCAGGATGCCGAGGAGCGTAAAGCCGATGATCTTGCCGATCACCGCCAGTACACTAAGCAAGCGCATCACCCCCTTCCGCCAGATACCGCACGTAGGCGCGCAGGTCGGGCCGCCCGAAGCGGTCCACCGCCTCCTGTGTGAGCTGCAGCACCAGGTCCAGGGCTTCGCCCTTGCCCTTTGCCACGCCCAGGATCATGGGGTCCGTCTCCTGGTAATACCGCTGGCGCAGATAATAGGACTGGAGCACTTCGATCTGGTTCCCCTCGGACAGCGGCTCGATCAGGACGTAGACGTCCTTCACGTACCGGCCGGAGCGGACGTCTTCCACGATCTGCTCCGCGGTCTTTTGCGCGCCGGCTCCGATATAGAGGTTGTTCAAGAATCTCATCGCTGCTCCTTCCGGACCCGCGGGGCCCCGGTGTCTCTTCGCGAAAGCGGTGTCATTGCCTATGTTTCAGGCGGCTGAAAGCCGCAGGTCGTTCAAAACCGGTCTCAGGTCTTCTCCGTCTGCAGGACGTGCTTGTTCTTCCAGATATAGTCGATCAGGGACATCAGTGTCAGCACCAGGGACGCCCAGATCAGGATCTGCTCGATCACATACCACACCGGGTTGTCCAGGTGGATGATCAGGGCGATGATCATGAAGATCTGCACGAAGGTCTTGCACTTGCCCCACCAGCTGGCCGCGATCACGATGTTCTGGTTCGCCGCCACCAGGCGGAAGCCGCTGATCACAAATTCCCTGCCGATCAGGATCACCGTGATCCAGGCCGGCAGCAGTCCCAGGGCCGTCAGGCAGATGGAAGCGGAGCCCACCAGCAGCTTGTCCGCCAGGGGATCCATGAACTTTCCGAAATTGGTGACCATGTTGTATTTTCTGGCGATCTTGCCGTCAAAAAAGTCGGTGACGCTGGCCACGCAGAAGAATACGAGGGCGATCCACTTGCCCCCCGGCAGACCCGGGATCAGCAGCGCCGCCACAAAAAACGGTATCAGTATCACACGGAACAATGTCAGCTTATTCGGCAGATTCATCACATATCCTCCCGTAAAGATCATATTCCGCAGCAGCCGTCACCACGGCTGTTACCATCGTACCCGAGAGCAGGTCCGCGCCGCTCTCCAGAAAGATCAGTCCGTCCACGTCCGGCGCGTCCATTTCGGTGCGCCCCACCAGGATGTTCTCCTCCGGCAGCCGGCCTTCGATCATCACTGGAAGTTCTTGACCCACAAGGGCCTCCATCCGTTGGGCGGAAATGCGCTGCTGGATCTCCATCAGCTCGTTTCGCCGGGCCTTTTTCACGGCCTTTTTGATCTGGCCCTTCATTTTCGCGGCGGGAGTGCCTTCCTCTTTCGAATACTCGAAGACTCCCAGCCGGTCGAAGCGCATTTCTTTGATGAAATCGCAGAGCAGGCGGTGATCCTCCTCCGTCTCTCCGGGAAAACCGGAGATCAGGGTGGTCCGCAGGGTGATGCCTTGGATCTCCTCCCGCAGCTTTTTCACGGTCCGTACCAGTTCGTCGTGGGTGGTGCGGCGTCCCATGCGCTTTAACACGCCGTCCGCCGCGTGCTGGATCGGGATGTCCAGATATTTGCAGACCTTGTCGTTGTCCCGGATCTCGGCGATCAGTTCCTCCGTGATCTCCTCCGGATAGCAGTAGAGGATCCGGATCCAGACCAGGCCTTCAATACTTGACAGCCTGCGCAAAAGCTCCGGCAGCATCTTCTTCCCGTACAGGTCCACGCCGTAGAGCGTGGTCTCCTGGGCCACCAGGATCAGTTCCTTCACGCCGCCTTCCGCCAGCTTTCCGGCTTCGGCCGTCAGCTCTTCCATCCTGCGGCTGCGGTAATTTCCCCGCACTTTGGGGATGATGCAGTAGGTGCAGTGCTTGCCGCAGCCCTCGGCGATCTTCAGATAGGCGTAGTGTCCGGGGGTGCTGACGATGCGCTCCTTCAGTTCCTCGATGGGGGCGTCGATGCTCTCCTGCCGCACCACGGGGCCTTCATGCTTCGCCGCTGCCGCCTCGATCACTTCCGCGATCCGCGGGTAGGCCGTGGTGCCCACGATGGCGTCCACCTCCGGCAGCTCCGCCTCGATGTCCGCCCGGTAGCGCTCCGCCAGGCAGCCCGTCACGATCAGGGCCCTGGCCTTCGCGTCTTCCTTGCGCTTTGCCGCCTCCAGGATGGCGCCGATGCTCTCCTCCTTGGCGTCCCCGATGAAGCAGCAGGTGTTGACGATGATCACGTCCGCCTGCCTGTCGTCATCGGTCATCTGATGGCCGGCCTTTACCAGCAGGCCGCTCATCACTTCGGCGTCCACCAGGTTCTTGTCGCAGCCCAGGGAGATCAGATGGATCTTCATATCCGTCCGTTCTCGTCCTCTTCGTAGCTTTCGTAGTTCTCGCTCTGCTCGGCCAGCACGTGGATCTTGCCCTCCATCAGGTCGTCCACCGCGATGGACAGGGCCTTCTTGTCCACGCCGTCCACCACGGTCTGCTCCGCGGCGATCAGCTGGCGGGCCCGCTTGCTGGCGGCCATCACGATCGAATAGCGGCTGTTGACGATGGGAGTCCCGTCCTCAGAGCCTTCGTTTACTTTTTCCATCATTTCCAGATAAGAAGGATGTACGATCATTTTTCTATGTCCTTTCGTTCCCTTCGGGAACTTCTTTCTCTTTAGTCTTTATTTTTCCGCTTCCAGGTACGCGGTCAGTTCTTCTTTCAGATCCTCCGCGAAGTCCAGCAGATCGTTGAAGGTGTCGTCGTCCTGTTCCCCGGCAATAGCCAGCTGCCGCAGCTCCTCCGCCGTCTCTTCCACCTTGTCGTTCACCAGGATCACGTCGTAGGCGGGGATGTAGGAAGATTCCCTTACCGCCGCCTCCATGCGGCCCCGGATCTGCTCCTTCGTCTCGGACTTGCGGCCCTTCAGGCGCTTCGCCAGCTCCTCCACGGAGGGGGGCAGGATGTAGATCAGCACCTTGGGCAGCTCCGTCTTTGAAATGTTCATGGCGCCGTTCACTTCAATGTCGAAGATGACGCTCTTGCCGGCTGCCAGCATCTTTTCCGTGAACTCCAGCGGCGTGCCGTAATAATTGCCCTGGTACTCCGTGTACTCCAGCAGCTTGTTGTCGCGGATCATCAGTTCGAACAGCGGCTTGCTGATGAAAAAATACTCTCTCCCGTTTACTTCGCCCTCCCGCGGAGCCCGTGTGGTGGCGGACACGGAAAAGGTGTAGTCGTCGGGATATTTATCCATCAGCTTCTTGATCACCGTGCCTTTTCCGACGCCGGAAAAGCCGGAAACTACGATCAGTTTTCCCTCGTTCATCGGTTCTCCTCTATATGATCACTCAATGTTCTGCACCTGCTCGCGGATCTTTACGATGCAGGTCTTCAGGCGGATCGCCGCCTCTGTGATGTCCGTGCGGTTGCTCTTTGAAAGGATGGTGTTGGCCTCCCGGTTCATCTCCTGGGCAATGAAGTCCAGCTTGCGGCCGATGCCGTCGGGATCGGAACCCGCGAAGGTGCTCCGCATGCTCTGGATGTGGCTCTTCAGGCGGACGGTCTCCTCGTCCACGCAGACACGGTCCGCGTACAGCACCACTTCCGTCATGATCCGGGCTTCGTCCGCGGAGGTGTCCGCCAGGGTCTCCTTCACCTTGGCAAAGAGCCGGTTCTTATATTCCTCAATGATTTGGGGCGCCCGCGCCTCGATGTAGGCCACGTCCCGGTCCAGCTCGTCCAGCTTGTTTTTGATGTCCGCCTCCAGGCGGCTGCCTTCCTCTGCCCGCTGGTCCGAAAAGGCTTTGCCCGCGGCTTCCAGTACGGCAAAGAGTTCCTTGGCCAGTTCCTCGTCGTCCTCCTGGACGTGCTCCACCGTAAAGACTTCCGGCAGCGCGGCCACTTCGGCGGCGGAGGAAAAAGGCTTCAGGCCCAGGTCCTCGCCCATCTGCAGTCCGTAGCGGACGTACTGTTCCGCGATCTTCTTGTTGAAGATGACGGAAGTATCGTCCCCTTCGGAGACCTCGTGAGTGATGTAGACGTCGATCTTGCCGCGCTTGGCAAAGTCCTTGGCCTTCTGCCGGATGACCGGGTCCAGGGCGTTCAGCTTCCGGGGCAGCTTGACAGTCACGTCAAAATAGCGGTGGTTGACGCTCTTGATCTCGACCGTCAGCTTTTCTGTTTCTGTGGAATGCTCTGCCCGTCCAAAGCCGGTCATGCTCTTTGTCATATGATCATCCTTCCCTTGACTATGATAATCAGCGTCCATAATAACATGAAAACCGTTAAAATTCAATGACAAGAATTGTCAAATGATGTGGTTGCACCTTGCTTTTCGCCGTCACAGTTGGAAAGTAATGCGAAGTCATAAAAAGCGCTGGCGGCGTCATTTTCGGCGTCAAAAAAACACCCCGCCGGGTTCACCGGCGGGGCTCCTACAAAGAAGGAAAACGCAGCCTGATCGGGCTGGCCCTCCCAATCAGGCTAAATGTATTCTAATTTGAAGCGCGGATCACGTACTTCAGCGCCGACTCATGCGTCGTCTGGTACTCCTGGGCCTCATCGATCACCAGCAGGTCGTAGCTCTCACCGATGCCGCCTCGTGTCGTCCTGGTCCGGAACTCCACCCGGCCGCCGTCTTCCAGGTCAATGATCTCCTGGCCTTTGGCTTTGATTGAGTAATATGTGACGTCCAGCAGATCCAGAATGCTGCAGAGGCGTTCCCAGGCCTTGTGTGCCGTGCTGACCAGGTGCGCTGTGTGCAGGATCCTCTCGCCCACGGCAAGCCCGAATAGCTCCCGCATCAGCAGGATCTCGCCCTTGCCGTTCTGGCGTGGTACCTCGTAGCCAAACTGCAAGTGTGTCCAGAGGCCGTCCTCATTCCGGCCGAGGATGTCATATATCAGGTTTTTCTGCCAGGGCAGCGCCGTCCGGCCGGTCAGCTCGTAGAGCTCGATCGCCGTCTCTCCGTCCGTCTGCCTGTAAGGCAAAACAAAAGAAGTGGTCGGCTCCTGGCGTCCACTTCTGGGTGATGTCATGTGTTTATCCTTTATTTTAGAACGGCAAAATCTTTGCCAGCATTGTGACCATGATGTCTTTTGTCTCGATTAACACTTGCCAAGCTTTTTTCATAGAGTCGTGTGTTTCCAGGTAATGGATGCCTTCCGGTGTGATCTTGCAGTCCTCTATGTCAGAGATGCACACTATCTCTTTTCCCCATACTGTTTTGAAGATCAGTCCGGTGATCAGGCCCTCCTCTGTCAGCATCCGGAGGATGTTATACCAGTATTGCTCATTTATTGCCTCACCTCGGACCCGAAACAGCATGCTATACGGCGATAAGTCTTCCCTGCTCACCGAAACACCATTTTTCAGACAGCCATACAGGTAGCCGAGAATTTTTAACACTATCACGGAGTAGTCGTCTTTAGCCATTTTCTCCCCTTCTCGGTTTCACAACGTCTGATATTCTTAATGGAGATAATATCAGGTTCTCCTTGCAATAATCACATTCAAAAGAATTAGCTCTTCTCGGGTTTCCTATAGCTGCCCATTTTCCTTTTTTGCATAACGGACATTGTATCGTCCCTCCCGCTCTCATGATTTGTATTTTATCCTCAAAACTCAAATCGTTCACTGCTTGTATCCTTTCTCATCGCATACTGAGTTAACTATTTCAGTTATAACATCAATGTCCTCTTGTGACAACGATTCACTTTTTCTAAACTGCCTCATCTCTGCCGTGTATGCATCCGTTTCATTTTCCTTGATACTCTTCCCCCTTCCCCTATTCATCATATGTGTTCCTTCATGTACAGTTGTCAATGCCGCTGTTTCCGTGTCTTGGCATCTGTCGGCGTATATCTTGATAATGTTTTCAAATGGATCATATTCGCCATACGCATTTCTCGGATTACTGACCCCATATCCAATATACACTTTGGCGTTTTCAGCATCTAAAAACACAAGCATATTGCCGCCAGTTTCTGTTTGCATTAATGATTCTCTTATGCCGTCTGGATCAATCGTCCATTTATCCGGAGCATTAATAATAATAAAATTCTCATCGTATTGTATTGCATTTTTAGACTTGTGCCATTGTTCACTATTAAGTATTTCGTCTTCTTTCTCACGCCGTGCCTCTTTACGCGACTCAAACTCTTTTTTAGTATGAGCATCTTTATACAAGCCCTTTGTGGTCCTTACGACAACCATGCACCGACAATGCTCATGCCGCTGCCATACTTCCTTTGGCGCATCCCAGTAATCATAAGTATCAGCCAAGTCTGCACACCAGTCGCAGCAGTCGCCTACCTCTTCACGGATCACCTCCATGGGCAGCCCGGCATTTGCTCTGAACTCAGCGTTCTCCTTTTCGTATTCATCGAAGAAGGATCTCACCAGGTTTTTAATTCCGCCGTCTACCAGACGCTCAAATTTCCCAGC
>JAGAEH010000256.1 GCA_017613225.1 Lachnospiraceae bacterium | reverse complement strand
GCTGCGCAGGTTCCCGCGTATTCGTGCAGGATACGATCTACGATAAATTCATTGCCGACGCGGTAGAGCGCTTTAACGCCATCAAGATCGGCATGCCTTGGGATCCTGAGACCCAGATGGGCTGCCAGATCAACGAGGGCCAGGCCAAGAAGATCATGGGCTACATCGAGATCGGCAAGGCCGAAGGCGCGAAGGTAGCCTGCGGCGGTGAACGCGCCACCGAGGGCGATCTGGCAAAAGGCGCCTATGTGAAGCCCACTCTGCTGGTGGATGTGACCAACGATATGCGTGTGGCACAGGAAGAGATCTTCGGACCGGTAGCCGTCGTGATCAAGTTCCACGATGAGGACGAAGTCATTGCCATGGCCAACGACAGCGAATACGGCTTAGGCGGCGCCGTCTGGACCAAGGACATCAACCGTGCCCTGAAGGTGGCCCGTGCGGTAGAGACCGGCCGTATGTGGGTGAACTGCTACAACCAGCTGCCTGAAAAGGCACCGTTCGGCGGTTACAAGAAGTCCGGTATCGGCCGTGAGACCCACAAGATGATCCTGGACAACTACACCCAGAAGAAGAACATCTTCATCGACATGTGCGATGCCCCTTCGGGATTCTATCCGAAAAAATGACGGACTTTTCCGAACAGGCCTATGAAGCCCTGAAAGCACGGATGTGCAAGGCCCAGCCCTATTGCAGCGCGGAATGCCCGCTGTTCGCGCTGGCGCAGGAAAAAGGGCTTCACGCCTGCGGAAGCCTGTGTGAACTGGCTTTCCTGAAAGATCCGCAGGAATGCATCCGCCGCCTGAATGACTGGGCCGCAGAGCATCCCGAGAATTGACACTTCTTTACCTTTTAGGCCGCCGCGACAGTTTCTGCCGGCGGCCTTTTTCATGCACTCCGCTTCCGCTTCGTCCATAGAATACATGATCCGGCTCTTTATCTTTTTACAACAATGCCCACATAATGCCCTGTCGGCTTTTTTAGGGATTTCCACTGCAAAAAGCCGACATGGTCTTCTAGGAGCACCGATATCTCGATCGCCATCTCCGTCATGCGCTTTTCCCCTGTTTTGACATCAAAAAAGCACTCGGGCGAGTGCTTGATTTCTTTATTGTTTCTTTTCAGATCTTTTTCTTATCTTTTCAGCGAGTTTAATCGCCTCTTCCATGGCTTCCGCCGCTAATCTTCGGTTCTCCGGAGTATCCTCGCGAAATTTAGGAATAAACCCGTCATATTCAGTTACTTTTTCGTTTTTTTCAATTTCCTTTTCGTTTTCCATTAACCTCTCCTCCAAAAGCGTACTCCAAATGCATTCAACACTTTATTCCATCATTTGTCAACTATTCCCCCGAGACGATCTACATATACTCTTCCGTTACGTCCATATGTCACTTGTCTGTGTACCGGTACCCGTCCGGGATCCGGATAAAGGCGCGGATGTGTTCGTCGATGGGCCGCTCAACGATTCCGGATCTATTGTTCACATTCCCTTCCGCAGCAAGGATCGTATGTTCCCGTTTCTCAAGGACGATCCCCATGTGGTCGTGCTCTTTGTTCTCGAATACCCTGTCATAGAGGACGATATCTCCCGCCTCCGGCACATGGCCTTCTGCTCCGCTATGGTATTCGATCCGCTGATCGCCTTTGGCAAACTCCTCCCAGCCGAGGCATCCTGCCAGATGGCAGGTCTTACACTCCCCGGGTCTGTACGGGATCTCGAATCCCGCTTCCGTGCAGCAATAATAGACAAAAGCCGCGCACCACAAGCCGTCTGCATCCTTAAGGTTCCATGTCGGAAACAGCTGCACGATCGGCGCAAGATTGGACGCCGTTCCGTCGATCTCTCCGTGGAACGGGGCCAGCGCCAATTCCCTTGCGGTTTTGGCCAGTTTTTCTCTTGTAGCCTTTTTCATATGCGCCTCGCGGAATACACATCATAAAAGAATGATATCACAGTCTCAGAGCAAAACAACGAAAAAACCTCTTTTGTCCCGGAAGACAAAAGAGGTTTCTTTCTGGATGCGGTTGGGGGGACTTGAACCCCCACCCAAGTACATGGACATGAACCTGAATCATGCGCGTATGCCAATTCCGCCACAACCGCAAATCGGGTCTTTGACCCTTAATCTATGATCAATCCTCTTGAGGAATGATCTCCTTCTTGTTGTAGGATCCGCAGGCCTTGCAGACTCTGTGAGGAACCATGAGGGCGCCGCACTTGCTGCACTTCACCAGCGTGGGATTGGCCATTTTCCAATTGGCCTTGCGGCTGTCTCTGCGAGCCTTGGAAGATTTATTCTTAGGGCAAATGGACATCTTTGCCGCCTCCTTTCGCTACCGATTACACTGCGCTTTCGCGCGTGCACTTAATGATTATACTCAGGGGAAAGGTTTTGTCAACAGCAAATTTCACGTTTTATGAACTTTTTTTGCCGGCTCCCGATCCCTTTTTCCTCCGATCCTCAGGGGGATGAAAAGGCCCGCTCCATAGGGCGGGCCTCTGACCGTGGAGACAACAGGACTCGAACCTGCGACCTACTACACGTCAAGCAGTTGCTCTCCCAGCTGAGCTATGTCTCCGTCGGAGATTATAGCAAGGGTTTGCCGGGAGGTCAAGCAAAAGATTACATTATTTTTTTGACCGTTTCCGCCACATTCTGGGCGGTAAAGCCGAACCTTTCGAACAGCTGTCCGGCGGGGGCGGACTGGCCGAAACTGTGCATGCAGACCACCGCGCCGTCCAGGCCGACGTACTTTTCCCATCCGAAGCCGGAAGCGGCTTCCACACCTACGCGGGCGCGCACTGCCTTGGGCAGGAGCTTTTCCTTATACTCGTCGGGCTGGCGCTCAAAGACTTCTTCACAGGGCATGCTGATAACACGCGCGTCGATGCCCTCTTTCTTCAGCAGCTTCGCGCCTGCCAGGGCCACGGACACTTCCGATCCGGTGGCAATGATGATCGCGTCCGGCACTTCCTTCGCGGACTCTCTGACGATGTAGGCGCCTTTCGCGGCGTCTTCGATGCTGTTTTCCAGCTGCTCCAGGTTCTGGCGGGACAGCGCCAGCAGAGTGGGCCGGCTGACGGAGGCTGCCGCCGCAGCCCAGGCCGCTGCGGTCTCCGCCGCGTCGGCGGGGCGCCACACGTCCACGCCGGGCATGGCCCGGTACATGGCCAGCTGCTCGATGGGCTGGTGGGTCGGACCGTCCTCTCCCACACCGATGCTGTCATGGGTCAGCACGAAGGTGACCGGCAGTTCCATCAGCGCGGACAGCCGCACCATGGGCTTGATGTAGTCGCTGAAGACGAAGAAGGTGGCCGCGAAGGGGCGCACGCCTCCGTGCAGGCACATGCCGTTGGTGATGGCCGCCATGGCCAGCTCCCGGACACCGTAGTGGATGTTGCTGCCTCTGTAGTCCTGGGCGGAGAAATCGCCCGCGTCCTTTAGCGCGGTCTTGTTGGAGGGAGCCAGGTCCGCGGAACCTCCCATCATGGCGGGGATCTTGTCCTTCAGGATGTTCATGTACTTTCCGGAAGTGGAGCGGGTGGCCTCTGCCTTGTCTCTGGTGACAAAAGGCGCCAGCGCCGCCTGCATGGCCGACTCGGCGGGAACGGCGAACATCTTGTCCCACAATTCCTTCATGACGGGCCAGGTCTGGCAGTATCTTTCGAACATCTGCTTCCAGCTCTCCTCGGCGCTTCTGCCTCTGCCGGCAAAGCCCTTGGCGTAGTTGTAGACTTCCTCCGGAATGACGAAGGCCTCCTCGTAGGGCCAGCCCAGGGTCTCCCGCAGGGCCTTTATGTTATCCGCCCCCAAAGGCTCGCCGTGGGCGGAAGACTTGCCTTGCTTGGCGGGGCAGCCGTAGCCGATCTCGGTATGGATGGTGATGAAGGAAGGCCGGCCGGTATCCGCCTTAGCTTCGTCGATGGCGGCGCCGATGGCCGCCAGGTCGTTGCCGTCCTTCACGTCGATGGTCTGGAATCCGAAGGCTTTCATGCGGGCCTGCACGTCCTCGGTGAAGGCCAGGTCGGTGCTGCCCTCGATGGTGATGCGGTTGGAATCATACAGAACGATGAGTTTGCCGAGCTTCAGGGTGCCTGCCAGGGAGAAGGCCTCGGAAGCGATGCCCTCCATCATGCAGCCGTCGCCGCCCAGTACAAAGGTGTAGTGATCCACCACGGGGAAGCCCTCTTTATTAAAGATGGCTGCCAGATGGGCCTCTGCCATGGCCATGCCCACGGCCATGCCCATGCCCGCTCCGAGGGGGCCGGTGGAGGCCTCCACGCCGGGCGTCATGCCGTATTCCGGGTGTCCCGGGGTCTTGCTGTCCAGTTGGCGGAAGTTCTTCATGTCCTCCATGGTGACGCCGTAGCCGAACAGGTGGAGCAGACTGTATAAAAGCGCGGAACCGTGTCCGCCGGAAAGGATGAACCGGTCCCTGTTGAACCAGGTCGGATCCTCCGGATTGTGTTTCATTCTTCTCGCGAAAAGCTCATAGGCCATGGGCGCGGCGCCTAAGGGCAGGCCGGGATGGCCGGACTTTGCCTTTTCCACCGCATCCGCGGACAGCACTCTCAGCGCGCTGACCGCCATAGTATCCATCTGGTTCATTCTTGATCCTCCGAAGGTACATATTTAGGGTTTGCCCCAGTCCATTATAACAAAATATACGAAAGTGGCAATCTCATAAAACAGATAAAGTGTCGATTCCGGCCGAAATGTCCCGTATCATTAAATTTTTATAAAACGCTTTCAGATTCTTTATTGTGGGAACGTACAAGAGTATAATGGGAACAACTATCCAGGGGGGAACATTCATGCTGCACTTTATCGTCAATCCTGCATCGAGATCCGGCAAAGGGAAAAAGATCTGGAAGGAACTGCTTCCTACCATCAAGCACTCTTCCATCCAATACGACGTCCACATGACGGAGGGTGAAGGCCATGCCACGCGCCTGGCCGCGGAACTCAGTGAAAAGGCCGACGGCGCCGTGGACGCCTATGTGGTGACCGGCGGCGACGGCACGCTGAACGAGGTGGTCAACGGCCTGCTGGACGCTTCGCAGAAACAGCCTCTGGTCGGCTTCATCCCCACCGGCTCCGGGAACGACTTTGCCCGCAACCTGAAGATCTCCGACGATCCGGCGAAAGCCCTGCGGGACGTGCTGCATGCCCGTCAGATCAAGGAAGTGGACTCCGGCACCATCACCTGCGGCGAGATCACCAGACATTTCCTGGTCAGCGCGGGCATCGGCTACGACGCGGACGTCTGCGACGTGATCGCCAAGAGCACCTCCAAGAACTTTTTCAACAAGCTGCACATCGGCAGCGTCGCCTATACCTGGCTCGGCTTAAAGCAGGCCGCCCTCTATAAAAAGGCCAGCGGCACCATCACCTTTGACAGCGGCGTCAGCATGGACTTAAAGGACATCGCCTTCATCTCCTTCCACAACGTCTGCACGGAAGGCGGCGGCTGGCCCTTCGCTCCGGACTCCCTTCCGGACGACGGCGTGCTGGACATCTGCATCGTCGCCACAAAGTCCCGGTTCAAATTCGCCGCGGCGCTGATCTCTTCCAAGATGAACGGGCGGCATAAGAAAAGCTCCGCGGTGCACATCATCAAGTCCAAGAGCGCTCATTTAGTGCTGGACAAAAAACTCACCGTCCATACAGACGGTGAGATCCTGGGCGAATATGATGAGCTTACAGTGCGCTGTGATCCTGCATCCCTTCGGCTGATGGTGAAATGAGCAGCTCCGGCTCCCTGGCGTAATAGACCAGTCCAAAGCCCGCCAGCGCCAGCAGCGCGCCTGTCACGATGAACAGGATGTGCGCGAAACTCCACTCTTCAATCCCTTTCAGAAACGGCGTCTCCGTTAACAGGACCGACGTGATGTTTCCTGCGCAGTGAGCCAGGATCGGCGCCCACACGGTGTGGAATTTCTTGTAGATGAAGGCAAAGCCCAGACCGAACAGGAAGGCGTAGATGAACTGCAGCATGTTGCCGTGGAAGACGCCGAAGATCAGGGCCGACAGCACTGCCGCCATCACCGGCCTGGAATAGTCTTCCAGCCGTTTCTGGATCACGCCCCTGAACAGCAGTTCCTCCATGACAGGGCCCACGATGCCCACCACCAGAAGCTCGAACCAGACGCCGCCCTGGTATAAGAGCTGTGTGATCATTTCCGAATCTTCGCTGAGAGTCTGCGTCAGACCGCTGATGTCCAGCAGGTTGTTCTCCGTCACGCACAGGCCGATGCCCAGCACGACGCAGCCCAGAAGGGCCTTCGCGTCCGGCATTCCGTACCTTCTGAAGCGGCCGAATTCCACGTCCCGCTTTTTATCCTTCTGCATGAACAGCAGCAGAAAAGGGATGGTAAGGCCGTCGCAGATCAAGGTGATCAGCAGGGTCTTTTCCAGCATGGCCTTCATGATCACCGCCGACACCTGGTCGATGTCGACTTCAGGTCCCAGCCCCGAGATATATTTCATGGAGAGGACCAGGCCGATGACGATGCCTGCCGCGATGCTGACGCCGAAATATGTAAGAAGGGGGCAGACGATGCGCCAGATCTTTCTCCCCCCGCTCTCCTGCATTTGATTCAATGGGATGCCTCCGAATGGATCGTGTTATTGGCCCGCCGCCGTGGTTTCAGGGACATAGGGCGGCATGGTCGTGTTGGTGCCGATGATCAGTTTCGCCGGCGAAGATTCATAGGTGTCCCAGTGGATCGTCTCCCGGCTGATCTCCTCTCCGTTCATGTAGACGATCTTGTCCATGTGGGAACGGACGAAGGGATGGTTCTGTCCGCTCTTCTTTTCATAGCCCACGGGGTATTCGTCGCTCATCACGGGGATGTCGGGATCGTAGCGTTCCTCATCGATCACCGATACATACTCTATCGTGCGGCCCGCGGGGCGGGTCTCGCAGCCGTAGATGTTGAAGGTGCAGTTGCGGTTCTTATCCACCCAGCTCTCGATGTAGATCGGGTATTCCTGATCGTTGGTGAAGCGCATGTCCTTGACGCCCCAGGAAATGGCGGCGTCCAGGGACGGATCCAGGTATTTCACCGTCAGGGAGTGGTTGTGCCGCTCGTCGATCTGGATCTCCGCCTGCAGCAGGGCCTGATACAGGGTCGAGGAGACCTGGCAGATGCCGCCGCCCCAGGTGTCCACGGACTGGCCGTCCACGTACTGTCCGGCCATCTTGTACCCGTTCTCCTGGGTGCGCTCTTCCATCTGCAGGCTGGCCGAGCAGGACTCGCCCGGCATCAGCAGCAGGCCGTCAAAGTGACTGGCGCCCAGCTCCACGTTCCAGGCGCGGTCGTCCGAGCCGTTGACGTAGGTGGTGCAGGTCCCCAGCAGGTCCTTCACGGCGCTGAGCATCTCGTAGGAGACGGTCTGCTCCACCACTTCGGTCTTGGCCGTTACCTTGGCATATTTCGGAAAACCGTCCAGAGCTTCGAGGATGCGCTGATAGGTCTCGATCTGATCCAGCCGGAAGCCCTTGCGGCCCCGGGTGACGATGAACTGCTTGTTCTCCCTGGTCAAAGTGGAATCGATGGGCTCCGTCCTGCATTTGTCCGCGATGGAGCTGACAAGGGCCAGCAGCTGGTTCTGGCTCAGATCGTCGGTGCCCTCCATGGCCATCTGCCCGGCGTGCATGTCGGACAGGGCCTTGTACTTTCTGATGGTCCCCACGGACTGTCCCAGAGACAGCGCGGAATCCAGCTGAGCCTTATAGTCCCAGCTGTAACCCAGTTCACGGTAAGTCCTGGAATAGAAATTGGAGCCGGCCCGGATCTCCAGGCGGCCGTCCGCGATGTTTTCATAATAGGCCTCCAGCAGCTCCACCGCCTGGGACTTGGTCTTGCCGCTCAGGTCGATGCCGTTGATGC
The DNA here is from genome assembly GCA_017613225.1 of Lachnospiraceae bacterium. Taxonomy (GTDB): domain Bacteria; phylum Bacillota; class Clostridia; order Lachnospirales; family Lachnospiraceae; genus UBA3774. Next base: position 1,037 of record JAGAEH010000256.1, on the reverse strand, counting down.
TGATGCCTTTTTCTATGTAGACGGGCAGGGGTGAGGTGTCCGTTGTGGTATTGAAATCCACCTTGATGTCCGAAGTGTCCGTAAAGGCCTCCGGGGCGAGCGTCACCACGCCCACCAGCAGCGCGAGACATATGATGATGCGTAATACAGTCTTCATGATATATATCCTCGATGATCCGTTAAGCTTTTTCAGTGCTGCCGAATCCGCCGTTGCGGACTCCAGTGGCAGCGTCGTCCTCCGTGATGCCAAAGGGCAGGAACAGGCCCTGCATGAAGGCCTTTCCGGCGGCCAGCTCCACCACTTTGCCGCTGCGGCTGTCGTTGGTGAGCTTCGCCATGATGTGGCCTTCGTTGTCGGAGTTGTAATAATCACTGTCGATCACACCGACAGTATTGTCCATCTGCAGGCGGAACTTAAAGCCCAGCCCGCTCTTGGGAACGTTCATCAGCACCCAGCCGGGGGAGATCCGCGCCCGGATCCCGGTCACGATCTTAATGCCCTCTCCCGGGGCCAGTTTAAAGCCGTAAGGCAGGTAAAAATCATAGCCGGCAGAGCCTTCGGTGGCCCGCAGGGGGAGTTTGATCCCTTCGTAGATCCCGCGCAGCGCTTCGTCCGTCCATGTCTTGTCCGGCGCCGCGGCGCGAAGATCCTCCGCAAACCGCTCAAAGCTCACCTTGTAAAACTTCGCTACCCGTTCCATCCTTTTACCTCGACCTTATACTACCAAAAAAGAAAATGTAAAACAAGCGGTATCCTGTGGTTTTTCCGTGAATTTACCCCAATATGTTGAAAATACTTTTCGAGATCATCTTTTATTTTTTAATGCAGAAAACCACAGTTGGATTGGACAAGACGATGCAGAAATGATACAGTATACTATAGGAAATTATGGAACAGGATCCATCAGATGAACAGGAGGTCTCCATGTACAAAGTAGATCTGAACAGTGACCTGGGCGAGAGCTTCGGCATCTATAAGATAGGCTGTGACGAGGAAGTCACGAAGTATGTCTCCTCCGTCAACATCGCCTGCGGCT
>JAGAEH010000255.1 GCA_017613225.1 Lachnospiraceae bacterium | reverse complement strand
TGTCCGAAGGGCACTTTGGACAGGATGATGACCGCGGCCAGAAACAGCACCGCCAGGGCGTAGCCCCAGATGCTGTCTGCCAAAAAGATCGCCACGATGTACACCAGCGTGCCCATCAGCTTGACACGGGGGTCAAGGCGGTGGATCGGCGAACTGACCGGATAGTATTGTCCCAGTGTGATGTCCCTTAACATTTATCTGAACAACCTTAAGATCTCTTCTTTTGTCTCTTCGATGCTGATCAGGCCCGTGTCCGCGGGAATGCCCCGCTCTTTCAGGCCGTGCAGCACCTGGGTCACCTTCGGTATGGACAGGCCCATTTCTTCCAGCTCTTCACGATGCTTGAATACTTCCCTCGGCGCGTCGTCGAACTGCACGCGGCCGTCCTTCAGCACGATGATGCGGTCGGCGTACTCCGCCACGTCGTCCATGCTGTGAGACACCAGGATGATGCCCTTGCCGGCCTCGGTGCAGAGCTTCCGGATCAGGTCCAGCAGTTCCTTTTTGCCCCGGGGATCCAGACCCGCGGCGGGTTCGTCCAGCACCAGGAATTCCGGATTCATGGCCAGCACGCCGGCAATGGCCACCCGGCGCTTCTGTCCGCCGGAGAGCTCAAATGGGGAAAGGGTATCATAGCTCTCATCCAGTCCCACCAGACGCATGGCTTCCCTGGCGCCGGCTTGGATCTCCTCCTCCGAAAGCCCCTGGTTTTTGGGGCCGAAGCAGACGTCCGTAAAGACTTCCGGCTCGAACAGCTGGTACTCGGGGTACTGGAACACCAGTCCCACCTTGCTGCGCAGAGCCTTTTTATCGTATTTATCCCCGTAGATACTCTCGCCGTTGTACAGCAGATCTCCGGAAGTGGCCTTCAGCAGCAGATCCAGGTGCTGGATCAGCGTGGACTTTCCGGAGCCCGTGGGCCCGATGACAGCGGTGAACTCGCCCTCGCGGAAGGTCAGGTCGATGTCCTTTAAGACCTTCTTCTCCAAGGCGGTTCCGGGGTTATAGGAAAAGCAGAGTTTTTTTAACGTAAGCGGCATAATTCCTCCACCAGTTCCTCCACCGTCAGGATGGGCGTGGGCAGGGGCAGGCCTTCCGCCGCCAGCTCATTGGCCAGTTCCGTCACCTTGGGGAGATGCATGCCCAGAGCTGAAAGCTCCTCCGCCCGGGCGAAGACTTCCTTCGGCGTGCCGTCCATGGCGACATGACCCTCGTTCAGAACGATCACCCGATCCGCGCCGACGGCTTCGTCCATGTAGTGGGTGATCAGCAGGATCGTAATACCCTCTTCCCGGTTCAGGCGGTGCATGGTGGCCACCACCTCGCTGCGGCCGCTGGGGTCCAGCATGGCCGTGGATTCATCAAAGACGATGCAGCGGGGCCGCATGGCCAGGGCGCCGGCAATGGCGACTCTCTGTTTCTGCCCGCCGGAGAGCTTGTTGGGGGAGTCCTGGGCAAATTCGGTCATTCCCACGGTCTCCAGGGCTTCGCGCACCCGCTGCCCCAGCTCCTCCGTGGGGACGCCCATGTTCTCCGGGCCGAAGGCCACGTCCTCTTCCACCACGGTGGCGATGATCTGGTTGTCCGGATTCTGGAAGACCATGCCGGCCAGCTGCCGGATCTCCCACAGATGGGACTCGTCAGACGTATCCATGCCCCCCACGTGGACCGTTCCGGAGGTGGGCAGCAGCAGGACGTTGATATGTTTGGCAAGGGTGGATTTCCCGGAGCCGTTGTGGCCCAGGATCGCGACGAACTGACCTTCCCCGATGGAAAGGTCCAGGTCCTCAAGGGCGTGCCGGACGCTGACCGGCTTTTCGTCCTCGTCATATTTGATGTAGTCGTGGGTCAGATCCCGCGTCTGAATGATATCCATGCCTGTCTCCTGTGGTCTGCGGTCTATAATCATATCGAAAAAACGAATGAATTGCAAGATGGAGAACACACAGAACACACAGGGACGGTCCTTTTGTGTTAGCGAGCTAACACAAAAGGACCGTCCCTGTGTGCTGTGTCCCTGTGTGCTGCTGTATGCTTACTCTCCCCAAAACTTGCCTGATGCCGCCCGGACGTGCTATTATTGCACTGAGAATAACCATCCGGAGGTCCATCATGAACGACACCCCCAGGCCTCAGGGCCTCTACAGACCCGCAAAACGCGCCGGAAACCTGATCTTCACCGCAGGCCTGACGCCCCGCAAGGACGGCGTCCTGATCCTCACCGGTCAGGCAGATCCGAAAAAGCCTTTGGACTTCTACCGTGACGCAGCCAGGCAGGCCGCGAAGAACGCGCTGGCTGCGGCATCCTCTGTCTTAAAAGACGGAGAAGCCCTTGGTGAAGTTCTCTCCATGACTGTCATCGTCAACGCGCCTGCGGGCTATACGCTCCACACGAAGATCGCGGACTTCGCCTCCGAATACCTGGCGGAAGCCCTCGGGGAGCGCGGCATCGGCTGCCGCACTGCCATCGGAGCCTCTTCCCTCCCGGGGGACGCGCCGCTGGAGATCAATCTGGTGATGAGCGTACAGTGAGAACTGTCACCCTGTCCTCAAGATGAAGACAGCGGAACCGTCCCCGTGTCCTCAAATGCGCAAAGCCGGCTGCATCCCGCAGCCGGCTTCGTTTTCGAAAGAGTTCTATTCAGTTTTTCTATGCCTTTCGGCTCAAGGCTGATTCACGCTGCCGGAGAACCACACCAGTCCGTCCGGGTTGGCGATGGTGAAAATGAAGGGGCGGTCGCAGATGAATTCGATGGGCTCGCCCATGAAGAATCCGTTGGCCTTGACCATGATCACCGTGAAGGCGGCCGCCTCCACGCCGTTCTCGTCCGCGGTCACCCGGGCCGCGTGATGGATCTCGGAGACCCAGGTGGGCAGCTGCTCATTCTCGTACAGAGGTGAAAAATCAGCCTCGGCCGAATCAAAGACTTTCGTCAGTCCCAGCTGGCTTAAGATCCTCACGATGTCCATGTCGCTCAGCACGTCCAGTTTGGGGAATTCGAAATTGACCTGAACGTTCTCCGCCTCGTCTTCCCGCTCGCCGCGGATGATGGCCAGATAGTCCTCGGAACCGGCCACGTCCTCCAGGGTGTAGCCCTCATCGGGCAGGAAAAGCCAGAAATAATTGCCGTCGGTCATGTACAGGCGGATGGCGCCGAAATGCTCGCCGCGGTAGTAGCCGTGGGTGGACTGTCTCATGAAGGGGACCGTCACGTCGCCGGTGGGGCTGTGGAAGATCTTGTCCTGGGTGCCTTCCTCGAAGAAAGGCTCGCTCCAGTTCACCTTGTAATACAGCGTGCTGGCCAGCGCAATGATGGTCATCGGGTCGAACTCGATCCCGTTGGCCTGGTCGGTCAGCAGGCCCTTGGTATTCTCGTCCAGCCAGGTCTGGATCATCCTGTTGTATTCATCCGAACCCATGGTGCCTTCAAAGGAGGACGCCGCGTACCGGTTGGCCAGCGTGCGGAGGGTCTCCATGTTGTAACCCGTATAATCATTGCGCAGCCAGATGGAATCCGCGATCAGGCTGGTGCCCTGTTCCGTGTCGTAATAGGCGGTCTTTAGTACCACTTCTACTTTTTTGCGGAGCGCTTCGATGGACTCCACGCCCATCAGTTTCAGCACCTCCGCCCGGGTCTCGCCCTCGGTGATCTCCGCCAGCATGGCCAGCGCCATGGTGACGTTCAGCGGGGAATACACGTGATTTCTGTTATCCCCGGTCAAAAAGGCCAGGGCCGCCTCGGGGCTCATCAGACCGTCGGAAAAACCGGCCGAACTGCCGGCGTTATCGTTCTTCCCGGCAGGGATCTCTCCGTTCATCAGCACCTTGTTTTCCCCTGTGGGCAGCGGAACGGTGGAACTCTCCTGCTCCGTCGGCGCCTGGGTCTGAGCCTCTGTAGGGGCTGCGGTCTGGGCCTCCGTCGGAGCTGCGGTCTCTGCGGGCTTTATAGCTTCTGTTGTACCCTCGGCCAGCTGACGGCCGGGATCCACGCTGGCGCCGGCGCAGCCGGTGAGCAGCAGGCCAAAACTCAGCAATGCGGCAAGAAGTCGGTTAACAGTCTTATTTTTCATCTTATCCTCCTGATATCTGGAAGCCGCTGAGGGATGGATCCGCTCCGCGGCTCTGAAATACTCTTATCTATTAAGTCGCTTTCCGGTGAAAAAAGCTACAGAACGATCCCGGAAGTCCGGCTTAAGAATTTTAGTTATCTGCTTAATAAAAGCAACAAGGCGGAGCAAAAGCTCCGCCCATGTTCCCTCAGGTCTGTCCCCTTACTCCGTCACCGCCATGTACTGGATGGAAGATACGGCGTCATTCGTGAAAATGAACTGCAGGGTGGACTTACCGCGTTCATAGATCACCATCTTTTCGGTCTGGTCGGCCGGATCGCCCATGGCCTTCAGCACGTCGTCCTTGGAAGAGCCGATGCACAGGCCGTTCTCGGCCTCCACGGTGTCATCCTTCAGTTCCACGCTCAGGATGTAGTCCACGTCATCCTTGGGATAGGTGTAGATCACATAGCTGCCGTAGTCGTACTGCTTGTCCAGGCCGTGGAAAGCGCAGCTTTCGGATTCGAAATAGGTGGGGTTGCCGCCCAGCTTTTCAATGATGGGGGCCGCCTCCGCGTTCATGACGACTTCCACGCCGTTTACGGTAAAGATGAACCCGTCCTTGTTTCCGTTATCCTGCTTGCTTTCGGCTTCCTTCGTATCGCCGGCTGCCGTGGTGGTGGGAGTCTCGGAACCGCCGCAGGCTGTCATAAGCAGCATGGCTGCCAGTAAGATCACAAATAATTTCTTCATTTTCCCTCCTCAGTCACGGGCCTTCCGCCGTAACTTTTTAGATATCCATATTCTTCCAGTTCGCGGTACTGGTCGGCTTCCATCTCGTGATAGAAGTCCGTCATCTCCTGCCATTTGGCAGCGGTCTCCGGTTCGCCGCGGTGATCCGCGATGCCGCATTCCTCCTGCAGGTACTTGCCGAACCAGAC
>JAGAEH010000254.1 GCA_017613225.1 Lachnospiraceae bacterium | reverse complement strand
TGATTGGGGAAAACGGCGCGGGGAAATCCACGCTGATGAACGTGCTGTCCGGGATTTATCCCTTTGGCACTTATACCGGTGAAATCTATTATAACGGCAAGCTGTGTCAATTCAAAACCCTGAAGGAATCCGAAGAGCAGAATATCGTCATCATTCACCAGGAATTGGCCCTGATCCCGCTTTTGTCCATCGGGGAAAACATGTTCCTGGGCAATGAGTTTAAAAATAAAGCCGGGTATATCGACTGGAACAAAACCTATGCAGAAGCCGAAAAGCATATGAAGCAGGTAGGCCTGCATGAATCCGCCCATACCCTGATCAAGGACATCGGTACAGGCAAACAGCAGCTGGTTGAAATCGCCAAAGCGTTCTCCAAGAACGTAAAGCTGCTGATCCTGGACGAGCCTACGTCCTCCCTGAACGACGAAGACGCCAAGATGCTGTTGGATCTGCTGATGGAGTTTAAAAAGCAGGGGCTGACCTCCATCATCATCACGCACAAGCTGAATGAAATCATCTACTGCGCCGACAAGGCCACGATCCTGCGCGACGGCACCACCATCGAGACCCTGGTCAAGGGCGTGGACGACTTCAGCGAGGATCGCATCATCAAGGGCATGGTGGGCCGCCCCATGGACGACCGCTTCCCCGCCCGCACCCACCGCGTGGAGGACGAGGTGAGCCTGGAGGTCAAGGACTGGACGGTGCATCATCCGCTGTATCCGGAAAAGGTCGTGGTCAACAAGGCCTGCTTCAAGGTGCACAAGGGCGAGGTCGTCGGCTTCTCCGGCCTGCAGGGCGCGGGCCGAACGGAGCTGGCCATGTCCATATTCGGCCGGAGCTACGGCACCGACATCTCGGGCAAGCTGTTCATCCACGGCAAGGAGACCCACCTCAAAAATCCCGAAGCGGCCATTCACGCGGGCCTCGCGTATGTGACGGAGGATCGCAAGACCAACGGGCTCCTGCTCAACGAGAGCATCCGCTTCAACACGACCCTCTCCCGGCTGGACAAGGTGTGCGATCACGGCATCGTCGACCGGGACAAGGAGAAGATCGCCGCAGAGCGCATGAAGGAAGAGATGGGCACGAAGACGCCCTCCGTCGAGCAGAAGGTGGGCAATCTCTCCGGCGGCAACCAGCAAAAGGCGCTGCTGGGGAAGTGGATGTTTACCGAGCCCGACATCCTGATCCTGGACGAACCCACCCGGGGCATCGACGTCGGCGCGAAGTATGATATCTATTGCCTGATCAACCAGATGGTGGATCAGGGCAAATCCGTCGTGATGATTTCATCGGAAATGCCGGAGTTGCTGGGCATGTGCGACCGCATTTACGTGATGAACGAAGGCAATCTTCTGGCCGAACTGGACGCCGCGCAGGCCACCCAGGAAGTCATCATGGGCTATATCCTGCGGGACGGCCGGTAAAGTCCGTTCCAGAAAAAGAGAAGGAGTGACGCCTTATGGCAGCTACACCTACGACGCCTGCTGCCGCCCAGAAGAGCGGCATGGCGAAGATCATCAAATTCCTGACGAAAAACTCCATGACCATCGCGCTCATCGCGGTGTTCGTGCTGTTCTACTTCCTCACGGACGGCCGTTTGCTCTACGCCCAGAACATGTCCAACCTGCTGCTGCAGAACGGCTACGTGTTGGTCCTGGCCTGCGGCATGCTGCTGTGCATCCTGACCGGCGGCAACATCGACCTGTCCGTCGGCTCCGTGATCTGCCTCACCGGTGGCCTGGCCGCCGTGTTGAGCACGAACCGGGGCTGGAACGCCTACGTCACCGTCCTCCTGTGCCTGGTGGTGGGCCTGGTGGTGGGCATATGGCAGGGCTACTGGATCGGCTACGTGCGCATCCCGCCGTTCATCACCACGCTGGCGGGCATGTTCATCTGGCGCGGTCTCGGACGTCTGGTGCTGGACAGCAAGACCGTTCCCATCAAGGACAAGGCGTTCACCAGCCTGTTCACGTCCTACATCAATATCCCCGGCCTGGATGTGATTTCCACCAAGGCCAATCCCGTGGACAACCCCCACATCTGGTCGCCGCTGGTCATCGGCGCCGTGGTGGTGGTGGTGATCCTGCTGATGACCGCCCGCTCCCGGCGCAACAAGGGCAAGCACGGATACCACCAAAACAGCGCCCTCATGGATTACGGCAAGGCGGTCGTGGTCAGCGCGCTGATCATGTGGTACTGCTACCTGCTCAGCCAGTATAAGGGCATCTCCGTCATGCTGGTGTGGGTGCTGGCCATCTGCCTGATCTACTACTTCATCACCTCGAAGACCGCCTTCGGCCGCTACTTCTACGCGGTGGGCGGCAACGAGAAGGCCACCCGCCTGTCGGGCATCAACACCAACAAGGTCTACTTCCTGGCCTATTCCAACATGGGCCTCTTGGCCGGCCTGTGCGGTCTATTGTGCCTCGCCCGCGTGGGCTCCGTATCCGGCCAGACGGGCACGTCCTTTGAGATGGACGCCATTGCCTCCTGCTTCATCGGCGGCGCATCCGCCTACGGCGGCAGCGGCACCATCGGCGGTGTAGTCATCGGCGCCATGCTGCTGGGCGTGCTGAACATGGGCATGTCC